>JANNOC010000353.1:0-9087 GCA_031398865.1 Gemmatimonadota bacterium
AACATTCACTTCGGTGACATCGAGCGCGGATTCGTCGGGCAGATTTCGCATCTCGGCGACATGGTGCCGGTGATGGCGGGTGTCGCGCTGTCCTTCAAGATGCGCAAGCAGGATCGCGTCGTGCTCGTCTACGTCGGCGACGGCGCGACGTCGACGGGTGCCTTCCACGAGGGCATCAACTTCGCCGCCGTACAACGTGCGCCGATGGTGGTCGTCGTGGAGAACAACGGCTACGCCTACTCGACGCCCACGAGCAAGCAGACCGCGGCCGCACGCTTCGTCGACAAGGCGATCGGATACGGCGTTCCCGGCGAGCGCGCCGACGGGAACGACGTGCTCGCGAGCTATGCCGTCACCAAGCGTGCGGTTGACCGCGCACGCGCAGGTGGCGGAGTTTCACTCGTCGAGTTGATGACCTATCGGCGGAAGGGACACGCCGAGCATGACAATCAATCGTACGTTCCTTCAGGCGAGATCGAACGGTGGGAACGCGACAACGATCCTATCGCCCGGTACACCGGTGTGCTCGAGCGTGAGGGTGTGGCGCGCGACGAGTTGGCCGGGATCGATGCGCGCGTGATCGCGGAAATCGATGTGGCGACGGATGCGGCGGAGGCGTCACCGATGCCGGACGCCCTGGATGCGCTGACCGGGATCTATGCCGATCCGCCGTCGTTGGAGCCGTTGTGGTTCCGTGAAGGCGTGCGTTCCGCCGTCGAGAAGCACGAGCGTCCCGCGAGCTGGGGCACGCACGATGGCTGAGATCACGTATCTCGAAGCGATCCGCGAAGCGCTGTTCGAGGAGATGGCGCGCGACGAGAACGTCTTCTGCCTGGGCGAGGATATCGGCGCGTACGGCGGTGCGTTCAAGGTGACCGACGGGTTGATGGCGAAGTTCGGGGAGCAGCGTGTCATTGATACGCCCATTTCGGAGACCGCGATCGTCGGTGCGGCGGCGGGGGCCGCGCACATGGGCCTGCGGCCGGTGTGCGAGATGCAGTTCATTGATTTCATCTCCTGTGCGTACGACATGCTCACGAACTACGTCGCGACGGCGCGCTACCGCGCCTTCCTCCCGTGTCCGATGGTCGTGCGTGGGCCCAGTGGTGGATACGTGCGCGGCGGCCCCTTTCACTCCCAGAATCCCGAAGCGGCATTTCTGCACACTCCGGGGCTGAAGATTGTGTATCCCGCGACGGCGAGCGACGCGAAGGGATTGCTGAAGGCGGCCATCCGGGACGATGACTGCGTGCTCTTCTTCGAGCACAAGTATCTGTACCGGCGTGTGAAGGAGGAAATGCCCGCGGGCGATCATGTGGTGCCCATCGGCACCGCCCGGGTCGCGCGCGAAGGGTCGGACCTGTCCATCATCACGTACGCCGCGACTGTGTGGAAGGCGCTGTATGCGGCGGAGCAGCTGGAACGGGAGGATGGCCTGCGTGTGGAGGTACTCGACCTGCGCACGCTCCTGCCGATGGATGACGCCGCCATCGTGGCGACGGTACAGAAGACGAACCGGGCGCTGATCGTGCACGAGGACACGCGCACCGGGGGCATCGCGGGGGAGATCACCGCGCGCATCAACGAGCTGGCCTTCGAGTGGCTGGATGCGCCCGTGTTGCGCGTGACCGCCGCCGATGTGCCGCTGCCGTACGCGCCGCCGCTCGAGGATTATGTGCTCCCGCAGACCGCCGACATTGTGCGCGCGGCGCGACGCCTCGCGCGCTATTGACCGTGCCGGATGGCCCTGGGGTCGTGGAGGACCGTTACCGGTACGCCGGCGTCGGGTGCGTGACGTTCATGGCCGGCGCGGTGAGTGGGACGATGATCGCCGTGCTCATCGCGAAGCTCGTCGGTGATGCACGCGGCTGCCGGCCGACACCGGGGCTTCCGGCGTGCGACTGGCATGTCTATGCATTCGTGGGAATGCTTCTTGGAGCGATAACACTTCCGTTCCTGGCGCTACGCAGCCTCCGGCGGCGTAATGCGACGGCGAGCGATTCACAGCGAGGATGAGCCAGTGGCGCGAGTGGACGTGATCATGCCCCAGATGGGCGAATCCATCGCTGAGGGTACGGTATCGCGGTGGCTCAAGAAGGTCGGCGACAGCGTGAAGCGGGACGAGCCGATCTTCGAGATTTCTACTGACAAGGTGGATGCGGAGATTCCGGCGCCGTCGGCGGGCGTGCTCGCGGAGATCATCGTGACCGAAGGGCAGACTGTTGCGATACAGACGATCGTCGCGCGGATCGAAACGGAGGTCGGGGCGGCCATCGCGACGGTGGTTGCGGGGGCGGGCGGGAAGGGCGGCGTGGACCTGCCCGGCGCGCCAGCACCAGCCGCGGCGACGCCGGGGGGCCCCCCCCGAACCGAATCTGCACCAACGTCCGACGCTCTCCCGCATCATTCGGCCGCGTCCTCCGCTGTTCCCGCGCCAACGCCCCGTGGAAACGGCAGCTCCCTCGAGGAACGGCTGCGCGCCAAGTCCTCGCCGCTGGTGCGCAAGATGGCCGCTGAACACGGCGTCCAGATCGCGGGCATGCACGGGTCCGGCATCGCCGGACGTGTGACGAAGAAGGATCTGTTGCAGCATCTCGAACGTGGCGGGCCGGCGCGAGTGGGCGCGTCCCTGCACGCTCCCGGCGGCGCGGACCACCACGGGCCGCTTCCGGAGCCGTGGCCTGGCGACGTCGTCGAGCCCATGTCGAAGATGCGCGTGCTCATCAGTGAGCACATGACCGCGTCGCGCCGCACGTCCGCCCATGTTACGTCGGTCTTCGAGGTTGACCTCACCCGCGTCGCCCGCATCCGCGCCAGGAAACGCGCGGAATTCGAGGCGGAGACAGGGCAGAAGCTCACGTACCTGCCCTTCATCATCAAGGCGGTCACCGAAGGATTGCGAAAGTATCCCGTGATGAACGCCTCGGTCGCCGGAACGAACGTCATCTATCGCAAGCAGATCAATATCGGCATCGCCGTCGCGCTGGACTGGGGACTCATCGTCCCCGTGATCCGGAACGCCGCCGACCTGTCGCTGTCCGGCATTGCGCGACAGCTCAATGACCTCGCCGCACGGGCGCGCGCCAAGAAGCTGCAGCCTCAGGAAGTCACGGAAGGCACGTTCACCATTACCAACCCGGGTGTGTTCGGATCGCTCATGGGAACGCCGATCATCAGCCAGCCGCAAGTGGCGATCATGGGCGTCGGCGCCATCGAGAAGCGACCCAAGGTGGTCACCGGTCCCGACGGCGAAGATACCATCGCGATCCGCACCTGCGCGTTCTTCTCGATTTCCTTCGATCACCGCATCATTGATGGCGCGGTCGCTGACGAGTTTCTGGCGTTCGTGAAGAAGACGCTGGAAAGCTTTTCCGAGACGGTGCTCTGATCGTGGGGCGGGTCTTGACGCTCCAACGCTCCCTCGTGACGCCGACCGACCGCTCCCGGTACCTCGAGCGACTCAAGGTGCGGCAGGCATATTACAAGAGCGCGAACTGCAACTTCTGGGTATTCGAGGAATCGGGCCTGCCCGGCGCGTTCATCGAATTCACCGAGGCCAGGGACGCGCGCACGCTCCGCGCCGCGCACGCCGGCGCGCCCGAAACGCTGCTCGATCCCTCACGTATCTATGCCGAAGTGGAGCTGAGTTGATGCCGACCCGAACGATTACTGTGGACGGCCAGGAGTGGGAGGTCTTTCCGTCCGGATACGTCACCCAGTCGGAGCATGACGAGTTCGGGCTGCTGTTCATTGCCGGACGCGGCGCGGAGCGGACCGTGCGTGTCACCCGGTATTCTCCCGTGGGCGCACGATCGCGCGAGCAGTCCTTCGCGGAGTTGAGAGACGCCGATCTCCAGCGCCTCTTTCAGCAATCGCAGCCGAGCTTCACGTCGCCCGAGGCGGGGTACCGCCCGTGATCTGGCGCGTGGCGGAGCACGGGGACGGCGGATGAGTCCGACCGGCGATGCGCGTTACGTGGATCTTCACGCGCACTCGACCGCATCGGACGGCAGCCTCGCCCCGGATGCACTGGCGGACGCGGCGCGCGCCGCGGGTCTCTCCGCCATCGCGCTCACCGATCATGACACGCTGGCTGGTATCGCCGCGGCGCGAGCCGCTGGCGAGCGCATTGGCGTTCGCGTCATCGCGGGCGTCGAGTTGAGCGCGACAGACGGCGAGCGTGAGACGCACCTGCTCGGATTGCATCTGTCGAGTACCGAGACGCTGGAGACGGAACTCCGTGTCTTTCGCGACACGCGTGTCTCTCGAGCTGTGGAAATGGTGCGTCGTCTCAACACACTCGGTGTGCCCGTCACCATGGAGCGGGTGCTGGCGGAATCGGGCACCGGAGCGATCGGCCGGCCGCATGTCGCTCGCGCTGTGATCGCCGGTGGATGGGCTCGCGATTCGAAAGAGGTATTCGACCGGTTCCTCGGCAACGGACGCCCCGCCAATGTCCCGAAACATGCGCTGACCCTCGCCGCCGGTATTCAGATGATACATGACGCCGGTGGGCTCGCGATTCTCGCGCATCCCGGACCCGACGGACGTCGCGCGCGGCTGGAGCCGCTCGTCGCGCTCGGACTGGACGGCATCGAGGTTCGCCATCCCGGCCACACGTCCGACGACGTCGCGCGGCTCGGTGCGCTGACGGACTTCCTTGGACTCGTTCCCAGTGGCGGATCCGACTGGCACGGCGCAACTACCGGACCGCGCACGCTGGGCAATATGCGCGTTCCGTACGAATGGCTCTCGCGTCAGGACGCTCGCGTCGCGGCGCGCGCTGGGGGAACGGGTCGCGTGAGTGTCGCATCGCGGAGCGCGTGATGGATATTCGCGATCGCGTGTGCCTGGTGACGGGCGGGGGAAGGCGGGTGGGCCGGGCGATCGCGCTGGCGCTCGGCCAGCGGGGCGCGCGCGTGGCGCTGCACTATCACCGGAGCGACGCGGACGCCCGCACGACAGTCAGCGAGCTCGAAGCACTTGGCACGGACGCGCGCGCATTCGCGGCCGATCTGGGCGCGCCGGACGCGCCGGCGGCGCTCGTGCGCGACGTGCACGCGTCATTCGGGGCGTTCGACGTCCTGATCAATTCTGCCGCCGTGATGCATCGCACACCGTTAGGCGACGTGACGACCGCGGCGTGGGACGCGATGTTCGCCGTCAACCTGCGCGCGCCGTTCTTCTGTGCGCAGGCCGCGTCGATCGCGATGGGCGAACGCGGCGGTGCCATCGTGAACATCGCTGATCTCGCCGCGTTCGAGAGCTGGCCGGCATATATTCCGCACGGCATCAGCAAGGCCGGCATCGTGCAGATGACGCGCGCCCTGGCGCGCGCACTTGCCCCGCGCGTCCGGGTGAATGCGGTGGCGCCGGGAGCCGTCCTGCTGCCTGACGACTGGGACGCGGCCAGTGCCCGGCGGTTGGCGGAGACCACGCCGATGGGTCGCCTCGGCTCGCCAACGGATGTGTCGAGTGCGGTGCTGTTTCTCCTCGAGGCGGAATTCATTACGGGCGAGACGATTATCGTGGACGGCGGTCGCCATGTACGCTGCTGAGGCCGCGCCGTCGCGCGCGGAGGAGCCGGCGACGGCGCGGCACTATGGGACTATCGTCGTGGTCGGGGGCGGCTGTTACGGGTCGTACTATGTGCGGCAGCTGCGGCGTGCGGCGGTGGCAGGGCGAATCGCATGGACTCGAGTGCTGGTCGTGGATCGGGATCCGGCGTGCCGGGTCGCGCGGGAGGCGACAGGTGGCGGCGAAGCGGCCGGCGCCGCGCGGGGGGCCCCCCCCAAACACAACGATGTCCCACCGGCCTCGCACACGCATCACCAGGACACCGCACCCCTGCCCACTGTCGTGTGCGCCGATTGGCACGACTTCTTCGACGGCTACCTCTCAGCCGCGTCCGGCCTGCCGGCTTCCGCGACGCGCGACGCGATTGTGCCATCGCCGCTCATGCCCCATCTCATGTTCGATTGGATCCTGGCGCGCTCGCGTGCACGCTGGCCGACGCGCTCGATCACGACGGGCGCGCTGGCGCGCCCCCCCGCCACACCATGGGAACGCGCCGCACCGGACGGCACGCGGTATGTCAGCTTCGCGACGTGGATGTGTCCGGTGAACTGCATCGAGCCGGCACGATGCCCGCACACCAGGACGACGCGTGACTGGAGCCTTCCTCCTGCCTTACGCGCGTTCGTCGATCAGGAGAATGCGGCGGGTGCTCCACTGGCCGGCCCCGTCCTGTTGCATTGCACGCATCGGGTGTACGGCGTCGGCATGTTCGACACCCGCGACGTTCTCTCGGCGGACGCGGCCGTCCGCAACTATGCCGAGGCGAACGCCTGCCGAATCCTCGTCGGCACCGTCTCGCATTGTCACGGCGCGCTCAACGTCATGGAGGTCGGCCCACCGCGCGCGTGAGCGCGTTGCGCGCGCTGCACTCCCGCCGCGCCCGCCGATAGGTGAGATTCAGGAGCGCCCGTCACCAGGTCAACGTTTGGCGAGCGCCCCTTACGAGGAATCGCCGTGGGAACCACGCACCAATACGAAGTCGTCATCGTCGGCGCGGGACCGGCCGGCATGTGTGCCGCCATGTATGCCGGCCGATCCATGCTGAAGACCGTCCTGCTCGAGCGCGGCATGGCTGGCGGTGAGCTGCTCAATACCGAAGCCATCGAGGACTATCCCGGCTTCGAACACGTGAAGGGATGGGAGCTGGCGCAGCTCTTTGAGAATCACGCGAAGAAGTTCGGCGCGGAAATGCGCACCGGCACCGTGACGCACGTGCGCAAGCGCCCCGACGATCTTTTCGAGACCGGCACCGACGACGGCGACGTGTACCTCTCGCCCGTCGTCATCATCACCGCCGGCGGGACGCCGGTGAAGCTCGGCGTCCCGGGTGAGCTGGAGTATGCCGGCAAAGGCGTTTCCTACTGCGCCATCTGTGACGGCGCGTTCTTCAAGGGGCACACCATCGCCGTGATCGGCGGCGGCGATGCGGCGGTGGAGGAAGGCGATTTTCTCACGCGGTATGCGGAGAAGGTGTTTGTGATTCACCGCCGCGCCGAACTACGTGCGTCCAAGATTCTGCAGAAACGTCTTTTCGAGAATCCGAAGATCGAGATGATCTGGAACACCGTCGTCGAGCGCGTGTCGGGCGACGAGGCGGGGCTGATGAACGAATTGGTGCTGCGGGACGTCACCACGAGCGAGACACGCACGCTCCCGGTGACCGGGATGTTCGTATTTGTTGGCTTCCGGCCCAACACCGGTATCGTTGACGGGCACTTCGAGCATGACGCCATGGGCTACATCGTGACCGACACCAACATGGAGACCTCCATCCGCGGGCTGTTTGCCGCGGGTGACCTGCGCTCGCAACTCACGCGTCAGGTGACAACGGCCGTCGGCGATGCGACGACGGCGGCCATCGCGGCGGAGAAGTATCTCAAGGCGCTGCGCGATGGATCCGGGGCCGAGGTCGTCATCCAGGGTAGCGGCGGCTACGCGGTGTGATCGTCTCGTCGTTGACAGTTGGGCCGTTCGAAGAGAACTGCTACCTGGTGGTGGACGATTCCTCTGGTGACGCCGTCCTTGTGGACCCTGGTGATGAAGGGGATCGCCTGCTCGCCCTCGTGGGCGCGTCCGGCGCTCGCCTCACGGCGATCTGGGTCACCCACGCGCATGTGGATCACGTCGGCGCCATCGCGGCCGTGAAGCGTGTCCATGACGTGCCGGTGTACTTGCACGCGCTCGATCTGCCGCTGTATCGCGCCGCGGGACGGCAGGCGGCCATGTATGGCATTCCGTTCGACGACCCCCCGCTGCCCGATCGCGACTGGAACGATGGCGACGAGGTGCATGTCGGATCCCTCGCCTTCCGCGTGATGCACGCGCCTGGTCATGCCCCGGGTCACGTCGTGCTGCACCAGCACGAGGTCGCCTTCGTGGGCGATTGTCTCTTCGCCGGCTCGATCGGTCGTACCGATCTGCCCTTTGCCGATCCCGTGGCGATGCAAGCGTCGCTCGAGCGCATCGCCGCACTCCCGCGCGATACGGTCGTCTATCCCGGCCACGGTCCCTCCACGAGCATCGGCGGCGAGCGTCAGACCAACCCGTTTCTCACGGGAGCGGCGCGCGTGGTACGCGGATGATAGGGCCGCGTGCGCGCCGCGCAGGCGCGGAGATGTCCGATGCATGACGAACCGCGCGTGACGCGACTCTCGGCGGACGACACGACGCCGGGGATGCGCGCGATCTTCGAGACGTTCGCGCGCGAGCGCGGTGTGGTGCCCAATCTGTTTCGCGTCGTGGCACACCAGCCGGCGATCGGTCAGACCTTGCACGCGCACCTGCAGGCCGTGATGGGCCCGGGCGACGTGCAGCCGCTACTGAAGGAACTCCTTGCGGTTCGCGTCTCCCAGATCAACAATTGCGAGTATTGACTGCGCTCGCATACCGCCCTGGCAGGGCGGCAGGGCGCGACGCCGGTTCAGCTCGACGCGCTCGCGCGGCGCGACGACTCCGCGCTGCCGGAACCCTGGCGGCTGGCGCTGGGGTATGCGGAAGGGATGACGCCCACTCGCGGTCACGTGACCGACGCGCACTTCGCGGAGCTGGCGGCGCACTGGACGGCGGCGCAGATCGTCGAGATCACCGCCGTGATTGCACTGTTCAACTATTTCAATCGGTTCGCCGACGCGCTCGCCATTCCGGTGACGCGGTGACGACCCTCGGTCGCCGGGAGACCTGATGACAAAGAACTGGTACGCCGCGGTCGCTGTGCTCGCGTCCGTCGCCTGTGCGGATACTCTGAAGCCGCTTCCCGAGCGCGAGGTCGGCGTGATCCTGCTGAAGGCGCGGAAGGAAGGGGCGGGGCATCGGCTCGAACCCGAAGCGCTGTTCTTCCGATCGTCCAGTGTGGCGTTCCCGAATTCCGGGAACCCGGCCGACGCGTGCACGGCACTGCCGTACTCTTCAGTGTCCCAAGGGAATGATCTCGACGACATCCTCGCAGGGACACCGATCACCCTGACGATGGGCGGCGTGTCCACGACGTTGACGCCGAATCAGGAGGACAAC
>JANNOC010000355.1:0-1865 GCA_031398865.1 Gemmatimonadota bacterium
CTTGTCCTCCGCCCGTGCCTCGCCAAACTCCGTTACCCCTCGCCGGCGCTATCTTGCACGGGTGACGCACCCCATGCACGACTCGCCCCTGCACATCGTCGGCGGAGGGCTCGCCGGATCGGAGGCCGCGTGGCAGCTCGCCGAGCGCGGCCACGACGTCGTGTTGCACGAGATGCGACCGGTGCGCCCTACCCCCGCGCACAAGACCGACCGGCTGGCCGAGCTCGTGTGCTCGAACACCTTCAAGAGCACCGAAGTGTCCAACGCGCACGGCCTCCTCAAGGCCGAGATGCGCCTGCTCGGGTCGCTCATCCTCACCGCCGCGGATGAAGCACGCGTTCCTGGTGGGAGCGCGCTCGCGGTGGACCGTGATGTGTTTTCGGAGGGCGTGCACGAACGCATCGTCGCGCATCCGCGGATTCGCGTGGAACGCGGCGAGGTGACGTCACTTCCGTCGCCGGGAATCGTAGCGACCGGTCCGCTCACGTCCGACGCGCTCTCGTCCGCCATCAGCGCACGACTGGGCGTCAGCGGACTGGCGTTCTATGACTCCATCGCGCCGATCGTCGCGCGCGACTCCATCGACGACGCGGTCGCGTTCCGCGCGTCGCGCTATGGCAAGGAGACGATGGAGGCGGCGGGAGACGAAGGGGCGTATCTCAATTGCCCATTCACGCGCGAGCAGTACGAAGCGTTTCTCGACGCGTTGCTGTCAGCGGATCAGTACCACGGCCACGAATTCGACGAAGTACCGTACTTCGAAGGATGCATGCCCGTGGAGGTCATGGCCGGGCGCGGCCGCGAGACACTGCGCTTCGGACCGATGAAACCGGTCGGGCTGCGCGACCCGCGCACCGGGTACGAGCCGCACGCGGTGGTGCAGCTGCGCATGGAAGATCGCGGCGGACGGATGTGGAACCTCGTCGGATTCCAGACGCGGTTGCGCATTCCCGAGCAGCAGCGCGTCTTCCGAATGATTCCGGGTCTCGCGGATGCCGAATTCCTGCGCTACGGCTCCATTCACAGAAATGCGTACGTCAACTCGCCCGCTGCATTGACCCCGCACCTGTCGCTTCGGGACGACCCTCGCGCACTGATAGCGGGACAGCTCACCGGAGTCGAAGGGTACACGGAGAGCACGGCGACCGGACTGCTCGCGGGAATCAACTTGTCGCGCATGATGCGCGGCGAGGATCCGGTGGTGGCGCCGCCGACCACGATGCTGGGCGCGCTGTATCGATATCTGCGGGAAGCGGATCCGCGGCACTTTCAGCCGATGAACGCCAACTTCGGATTGATGGACGATGTCGAGGGTGCAAGCCGCATCCGCGACAAGCGCCGGCGGCGGGAGCTGATCGCGGAATCGGCGCTGAGGGAAATGGCGGCATGGCGCGAAGCGAACGTACCGGGCGACGTGATCGCGGGTGGCGGAGCCGGAGCGCGCGCGTGAGCGGAGAAGCGCGCGACGACATCGCCGGCTTCCTCACCCACCTCGCGAAGGAACGCGACGTCTCGCCCAACACCCTGCGCGCGTACGGTCGCGATCTCGCGGACTTCGTCGAATACCTCGGCGGCTACTACGGGGCGAACGCGTGGAGCTGGCAAGGACTCGACCGGCTCGCGGTGCGCGGATTCCTCGCCCACCTGACACGTCGCAACCTCGCCAAGCGCAGCATCGCGCGCGCTCTTTCCGCCGTGCGCGCCTTCTATCGCTACCTGCATCGCATCGAGCAGGTCGAGGCCAATCCCGCGCGTGGCGTTGGCTCTCCGAAGCTCGAGAAATACCTCCCGGGCTACCTCGATCGGCCGCAGATCGACCTGCTCTTTCAGATGGCCGAGGTGCGCGCATGGGATGGACGCTTCAC
>JANNOC010000661.1:0-2794 GCA_031398865.1 Gemmatimonadota bacterium
CAGTATTTAAAATATTGTCCCAAAATTTGTTTGGTTCGGTTACACCAGTGTAAGGCGGGGGGTTTAGTGTATTGCGGGCCCACCGGGACGGGGCGCGGGCGCCAAACCCCCCCCGCCAGCCCCGGCCTCTGACCTTGGAAGGCGCCTAACGCGCCCAGCAGCTACGGCGTCTTGCTCATCAGCGACACCCGTTCCCCCCCGCCCCCGATCTCCAGGGTCATTCCGATCTGCGGGCAATAGAACTTGTTCTCGCGCGGGCCTGGCTCGAGTGCGTTCCAGTCCTCGGTCTTGATGCACCCGGTGAACGTCCCGAAGGGAACCACAACCGTCTGGTCGACCGCCAGGACCTTCGCGAAGTCTTCCGCTTCGTCCTCGTAGAACTCCTGGCGGTACTCCTCGCCGATGTGCGCGGACGGCGTCGCCCACATGATGATCCCCGGCAGCGCGCCGTCCACGCCCCACTCCCACGATCCCTCCGTGCTGACCACCCGACCGTTCTCGATCTCCTTCGAGTCCTCGCCCAGATACCAGACGTTCCCCGCGGCATCCTGCGCGTACCAGTCGTAGGTGTCTTCAATGAGTTGGCCGGCGAGATACACCCGGTCGCGAACGATGGTCGCGGCCACACCGTGCACCATGCGCGTCCCCGAAAGGACTTCCACCCGGATCGTCTCAAGCCCCTCCGGCGTCTGCCCCGAGTACTGCAGGACGGTGCCGGGCACGAGCGGGAAGAACTGGTTGGTCACCGCGCTTGCCCAGGCGGTCGGGAGTACGGGGTTGTAATCCGGGCCGGTCGGGCTGGAGCTGCAGCTCACCGCCGCGGCCGCGCCAAGCAGCGCCAGAATCGAGAGAGATCGAATGGTCACGTTGTCCTCCTTGTGTGCGTCTGTGGTCCTGTCATCGCGTCTGCACAGGAGCAAACGAACGAGGCCTTCGTGACAGCGTCGACGTTAGGCGCCGGCCAGCATCGTCACGGCGCCAGCGGCAGCCGCACTGCACCCTGTGCGTCCGCCGGTGTCCTGGCGACGATCCGGGCTCCATCCTTGAGGTAGCGCTGTACGGTGCCCACCCGCACTTCGACCCTCGGCGCGGTCCGCGGAATCTGGATCTCGAAGCTCGACAGCGATCCGCTGTTGTCCACGATCAGCCGATCAACGTCCGAGGTAAAGGTCGCGGCTCCGTTCGGCGCACGGACCGTGACCACGTCGCTGTCGGTCAGCGTGATGCGTGCCTCCCCTGCCTGTTGATGCGACGTGAACTGGATAAGCAGCGCTCGTCCCGCTTCCACCGCGATCCCCGCGCCGGCCGGATCAGCGGTGCGCGCCTGCGCCGGCGTCGCCGGCCGGACGTCGTCTCTCCCCCGCAACAATGCCGCGGTCTGCGCGACCAGCCGTCGCAGCGGCGAGCCCGGCGCCGCGTACGCTGCGCCGCCGATCGTTGCGACGAGCAGAACACCCGCGGCCCAGCGCCCCCACGCGACATCGCGCGGCCGAGCCTGGGCTACGATCGTCTGCGCGGACACCTTCGGCAGCGGATGATCCAGCAATTGCAACAGCGCGTTCACCTCGGCGTCATCCCGCTGCGCATCGGCGACACGTCCGCGGCAACTCGTGCACGACGCGAGATGCTCACGCTCGAGCGCGTCGTGCGACGGCTCGAGCTCGCCGTGCACAAAACGCTCAACGCGCTCCTCGTCGAGATGTGTCATGTGGGATCTCCAAAGCTCTGACGAAACGCGCTGCGCGCGCGAGCCAGAAGTGTTCCGACGCTGGCTTCATTCAGCCCCAGCGTCGTCGCGATGTCCCGATAGCCGTAGCCTTCCGAATGCAGCAGCAGGAGGCGTTGCTCCCGCTCCGAGAGCCGGTCGATTGCCGTTCGCACTCGCCGCCGGGTCTCCTCCGCCACGGCGTTCTGCTCGGGCGACGGAGCCGGATCGGAATGCACGCCTTCGCCGCGCGTCACGGTCAGCAACCGGCGGCGCCGGCTGCGTGTGGACTTTTCGTTGCGAAACAGATTCATGCTCACACTCACCAGCCAGGCCGTCGGCCGGTCCGGCATCGAGCCCCTGCCGTACAACTTCACGAACGCCTCCTGCGCGAGATCGGACGCCAGCTCGGGTTCGCCGGAAAGACGATCCAGATAGCGATACAAATGCTGAAAATGCTCATCGAACAGAGTCACGAACTGCGCGTGAAACGACGCTGCCGCATCAGGAAGCGCGCGCGGTATCGTCGGGCGCGCCAGCCACGGCCGCGCGACCGGAAGGTCCCGCCGTCCTGTCAGCTTCTCATCGTCCACGCCGGTCTCCACATGAAAGGAACCGGTACCGGGGCGCAATTGTGACAGACGCGCGGCCGCGGATCAGTACCGCCAGTCGAGACCGATGACGAGCGGCGACCGCGGACGCATCTCAATCGGGATGAGACGGCCCGCCGCGGGATCTCTGGCGTAGCGCAGAACATTGGCACGATCGAAGACGTTCGTGACAGTGGCGAAGAGGGCGACCGGGGCGTCGCGCCCGGCAACTGTGACGTGCCAGTGCTTGCGCACGCCGACGTCCACGCGGAAGTAATTCGGCAGTGTGCTCGCGCCCAGGGGCTCACCACTGTGATTCGGATTGCCGCCGAACTCGCACCCCTTGTCCAGCAGATTGCAGGACTCCCATTCGAGCCCGCCAACCAGTGCCGTCGCGCGGCGTCCCATCGCGGCGGTGACGCCGAGACGCATGGACCAGGTGGGCGTCGGGAACACGATGACGCCGGTCTCCACATGAAAGGAACCGGTACCGGGGCGC
>JANNOC010000396.1:0-3103 GCA_031398865.1 Gemmatimonadota bacterium
GCGTGCGCATGGCGGGACCGTGCCACGAGAACCCGAGGCCGTAGGTCGTCTCGCCCTGGTCGATGAACACCTTGTTGAAGCCCAGATTGATACCGATGCTGCCGCCGACCAGGTTGGCCAGGCCAATACCGCCGCCGAGCATCGGGCGCGTGCCGGACTCGGACTCGTTAACGGCATCGTCACGCACGCGGCCCCAGCCGAAGCCAGGCGTCAGGTACGCAACGAACTTGGTCTGCTGGCCCATCGTGACCGACACCGGCAGGCCCGTCGCGAACGACAGCGCCGAGACATCGGACGCGTCATCGCGCCCCTTGCCATAGCCCAACGCAGGACGCACACCGATGGCGAAGCTCGCATTGTTCATGGAGACGTTGGTCGCCGATGCCCAGAGGGGAAGATCCATGTCCGCCCCAAGACCGAACAGGCCGTCGCAGCCGTCGCAGTCAATCGAGGTAAACGTGCCCTGCACGCCGAAGCGCGCGCGGCCCGCACCGAAGTCGAAGCCGCCGCCGATCGTGCGGAACTCGTCGCCGTCGTCGAAGAGATCGATCTGGTTGACGCGCAAAGTGAAGCCCCAGCCGGCCCGCGGCGTGGTGGCCGGCATCGGCGTCAGGCTCCCGACTGGCGTGAAGTTCAAGCCGAGGTAGGCAGCGATGTCATTCTCGTCCTGCGCCTGCGCCGGAGCGGCGGCGAGGACGGCGAGCAGACCGGCAACAGTTGCCAGTTTCTTCATTGGAGAACCCTCCGAAAATGTTTGATCAGTGCAGTACAACATCACAAATGCGAATCGGGGGCCCTGTCGGGCCGTCATGTGTGAGACGCCTGTTCCGGATCGTGGCAACGTGATTTCGGGGTTTGTGCGGTTTCGATGGGCCCCGAAGCGACGAGAATGATCGCGTTGCGACGAGGCCCATCCCACCCGCACTCTTCCGCATGACGTTCGTCAGCATCAATCCCGCGACAGGCGAGACCGTCGGGACATTCGCCGCACATTCCCCTCGCGAGGTCGAGAACCGCCTCCAGCTCGCGTTCGACACCCGGCGTACCTGGCGCCTTACCGCCGTCGCCGAACGCTCGGCGATCGTCGCGCGAGCAGGAGCCCTGCTGGACGAGCGGGCGAGCGAATACGCGCGCCTCATGACCCTCGAGATGGGAAAGCCGCTGCGTGCCGGGGGTGAGGAAGCAAGCAAGTGTGCGGCGACCTGCCGCTACTACGCGGAGCATGCCGAGCGTTTTCTCGCACGCGAGCTCGTCGCCGGAGCGGGCGCCGACGACTACGTCACCTTCGAGCCCTTGGGCGTGGTGCTCGCCGTCATGCCGTGGAACTTTCCCTTCTGGCAAGTCATTCGCTTCGCCGCACCGGCGTTGGTGGCGGGGAACGTCGTGCTCCTCAAGCACGCGTCCAACGTGCCGCAATGTGCGCTCGCATTGGAGACGCTCTTCCGCGATGCCGGGGCCGCGGAGGGTGTATTTCAGACGTTGCTCGTGTCATCGCGGGACGTGGCGGCGATCCTACGCGACTCGCGGGTCTCCGCGGTGACGCTCACCGGCAGCGAGCAGGCGGGCCGCGCTGTCGGCGCGATCGCCGGCGAGCGCATCAAGCGCAGTGTGCTTGAGCTGGGGGGCAGCGATCCGTTCATCGTCATGCCGAGCGCGGACATCCCACGCGCGGCCGCGACCGCGGCCCGGGCGCGGGTCATCAACAACGGCCAGTCGTGCATCGCGGCGAAGCGGTTCCTCGTCGCGGAACCCGTCGCTGACGAATTCGAAAGGCGGTTCGTTCACGCCATCGGCCAGCTTCGCGTTGGTGATCCCCTGTTACCGGAAACCGACGTGGGCCCGCTCGCCACACCGGCGATCCTCGAGGACATCGAACGCCAGGTGTCCGACAGCGTTAGGCAGGGCGCCCGTGTCCTGATCGGCGGCGCGCGTCTCGACCGGCCCGGCAATTATTTCGCGCCCACGGTTCTCGCCGACGTCCCGCTCGAGTCCCCGGCTGCGCGCGAAGAGCTGTTCGGTCCCGTCGCCGCGCTCTTTCGCGTGGCGGACGCGACCGCGGCCATCACACTGGCCAACGCGACGGCATTCGGACTCGGTGCCAGCGCGTGGACGCGCGACCGCGCGGAAGCCGACCGCTTCGCCACCGAGCTCGAGGCGGGCAGCGTCTTCATCAATAGCATGGTCTCCTCGGACCCGCGCTTCCCGTTCGGTGGCGTCAAGGATTCCGGATACGGACGCGAGCTGGGCGCGTACGGGCTGCGCGAGTTCGTCAACGTCAAGACGGTGCGCATGACGTTCGGTGCTGGGATGGATAGCGCCGCGACCGAGTAGCGCCGACCGGGTTCAGCCCGCTGCTCTGAGCGTGACCTGCACGCGCGCGCCACGTCCCGGCTCGCTCACGACGGCAATCTCGCCTCCCCATCCTTCCACGACGCGGCGGCTCGTCGCGAGTCCCAGCCCGCTCCCGCTGGTGCGCGTCGAGAAGTGCGGCTCGAAAATGCGGGGCAAGACATCCGCGGGGATGCCGTCACCGTCGTCGCTCACGGCGATCACGACGCGCTCGCCATGACGCTCAAGACGCGCGTCCACCTGCCGGGCGTTCGCCAGCCGCGCGTTCTCGAGCAGGTTGAGCAGTACCTCGCGCAGTTCGTCCGTCCGTGCGATGGCCATGACGGCCGCATCCGCCCCGACGGCAGCCCACTGAATCGCGCCTTCATCCAGGCGCTCCAGTTCGAGGACGTCGCGCATCACGGCGGCCACGTCGGTCGGCTCGCCGGGCGGCAGTTCCGCCGAGGCCATGCCGTATCGGCTGAACGTTCGTGCAATCTCGTCCAGGCGATCGATCTCCCCCAGGATGCGCCCGACGTTCTGCTCGAGGATGCGGTCGAAATCGGGGCGTCCGTCGGCGCGCGCGCGGCGCAGGTGCTGCACGCCAAGGCGAATAGGCGTAAGCGGATTCTTGATCTCATGCGCTACCTGGCGCGCCATCTCGCCCCACGCCAGCACGCGCTGCGCGCGCGCGAGCTCCGTGATGTCATCAAGGGTCAGCACCGCCCCACCCGCGCCTCGAGTGAGTCGTGCCAGGGTCGCGTGCAGCTGTCGG
>JANNOC010000663.1:0-1714 GCA_031398865.1 Gemmatimonadota bacterium
CTGCCAGACGGGCCAGCTCGACGTCCACCGGTGGTCGATTGGATGCACGTCGTACGCTTCCCACCCGGCGGCCGCTTCGTAGAACTCGTACCGAAAACGATCCCGGGCGTCGATCAGCGCCGCCACGATGACGACTACGGCGCCCCAGCGTAGCGGCACGCGCACGCGGGGCACCACGCGGCCGGCGATCCATACGCCGGCGGCCGTGACGACGACTGCCGGAAGGACAAACTGCGCGGCGCGAAAGTCGAGAGGAGACAGACCGCGCGGCCATGCGACCGCCAGTCCCGCCGCCCCGCACAGCCAGAGGCAGGCCGTCGACAGCTTCGATGGCCAGGCCGCAGCGATGAGCACGGCCGCCGCGAGCGCAATCGTGACGAGACGCCCCATCAGCCCCCACCACCAGAGACGAAGGCCCTGGTTCGCATCGCCGAGGACCGAGGCCACCGTGAGACACGCGCCCAGCATCAGGAACGCCGCGGCGTATCGGGAAGGCTTCGAACGCCAGACCGTCCGGAGCCCGGGCACGAGAGCAGGAATGAGGCACAGCGGCCCGAGTCCGAGATTCAGAAAATCGGCGGTCATGGGTTCCCAGGGGAAAAACAGCCGGCCCAGCACCCTGGTGCGGGCATCCGCGATGAACGCGTCCGACATCCACCCGGCATGGACCAGCCACTCGAGCTGCGGATGTCCCTCGAAGAGCACGCGGCCGCCGGCGCGAATCGTCAGCGGATACAGGGGCGATCCGGTGACCATCCATGCCATCAGCGAGGGCACGATGGCAGGCACAGAGACGAGGAGAACAGCCAGCGCCCCGACGCGTGATCCGGCGAGCACGAGCGCGCTCGCGATTCCCACGGCGCACGCGGGGAGCACCACGCCGCCCTTGACGCCTACGAGGACCGCGAGAGCCGCGGCCCCCAGCACCGCGTCGACGTCGCGCCTGTATGCGCACGCGCGTGCCAGAAACGCGGCGGCCGCGACGTAAAGCGCGACGGCAAGATTGTCGACATACACGGCCGCCGCGAAGTTGATCACCGCCGGCGTGAACGCGACGGCGATCGCGGCCCCGGTCGCGCGCACGGGCGGGACGTCCAGCGTGCGTGCGCACGCGTAGCACGCGAGCGGAATCATCAGCCACATCCCGGCTGCGATGGGCGCAATCGCGACGTCTCCGCGCATCGCCTGGAGCCACCAGCCCCAAACCGCGTCGCCGTAGATCGGAAACCACGTGTAGTAACCGGCTGCGTCCGGGCCCGCGGTCGACGTCAATCCGTGCGCCTGGACCCACACGGCGGGTCTGTACAGGTGGTAAGTCAGCGCGTCCCACGTCATACACGGCGCAAGCACGCCGTGCACGAGGCGCACGAGAACCATTCCCGTGCCGACGCCGATGAGCAGACGGAATGGGCGGTTCAGGGACGCCCACCATGCCCGGATTGCGGCGAGATCCTTGCGGAACTGCGTGGCGGGATCGGCAACGGATCGCGCGAGCTGGTGAGCCAGCATCGCGGTCGCGAACCAGCCGGCGAGCGCAACGGGCCTCACGAAGAGCCGGACCGCCGACAAGAGCAGGAAGGCGACAGTCAATTGCCAGAACAGGATGATCGCGGCCGCAGTGAAGCGCGTGGCGGCGCCGGCATCCTTCGTCAGCCGGCACGCCAGGGCGTAGGCGCACCAGAGGACGCTCACCGTCAGCAGCAGGCCCGCGGCG
>JANNOC010000425.1:0-2129 GCA_031398865.1 Gemmatimonadota bacterium
GTCGCCGTGCATCACATGGAGGGCCATCTGTTCGCGACGTCACTCGAGCACCCGGAGGCGGTGCCGCCCTTCACCGCGCTGCTCGTGTCGGGAGGCCACACGCTGCTCCTCGACGTCGCGGCATGGGGTGACTACCGGCACCTGGGCGCGACTCGCGACGACGCGGCGGGTGAGGCGTTCGACAAGGTCGCCAAGCTGCTGGGGCTGCCGTATCCCGGCGGCCGGCACGTCGAGCAGTTGGCTGCCCGCGGCGACCCCGCGAGATTCCGCTTCACCCGGCCGATGCTGCGGCGCGATCAGTCTCCGGGAGACGCCGACTACTACGACGTGTCCTTCAGCGGCCTCAAGACCGCGGTGCTCCATGCCGTGCGCGGCGCCGGCGACCTGGACGCGGTCCGGGCCGACATCGCCCGCGGCTTTCAGGACGCGCTGATCGAGACGCTGGTGGAGAAGACCGGGCGTGCGGCGCGGGCGTTCGGGCGCGCGCGCATCGTGCTCGGGGGCGGCGTAGCGTGCAACGGCGCTCTGGTGCGTGCCATGCGTACCCGCGCCGGCGACTTCGGGGCGGCCGTGTACGCGCCGACTCCCAGACTCGCCACGGACAACGCGGCGATGATCGCGCGCGCCGGGCTCTTCCGCTTCGAGCGCGGAGAGCGCGCACCGCTCGGACTCAACGCGTACGCCGCGCGCCCCATGCCGGGCCTCACGGCCGCCTGATTTCATTCTTCCTCGACGCCACTCATCGACTCCATGCCTACGGTTCACCACCCCTTCGCCTACGCCCTCGGCCCACTGCAGATCACGGGGTTCGGGCTCGCCGTGCTGCTCGCCTTCGTGATCGCGCAATACATCGCCCAGGCGGAGCTCGCGCGGCGTGGCCACGATCCCGCGCCCATTCCCGATCTCATCTTCGCCGCCGTGATCGGTACGCTGATCGGCGCGAAGCTGTTCTACGTGGTGGTGGTCACGCACGACTGGCGAGACATCTTCAGCCGCGCGGGCTTCGTGTTCTGGGGCGGATTCATGGGCTCGGTGGCGATGTGCGCGCTGGTGATCTGGAAGAAGAAGCTGCGCTTCACGCGCATCAGCGACGTCGCGGGCATCTGCATCGCCGCCGGCTATTCGGTGGGGCGCACCGGGTGCTGGGCGGTTGGCGACGACTACGGCCGTCCCTGGACGTCGCGCTTCGCGGTCGCATTTCCCGAAGGCGCTCCACCGTCCACCGCCGGCAACATGGAGCAGCTCTTCGGCGTTGTTGCGCCTGCCGGCACCTCGCCGTACACGGTGCTCAGCGTTTACCCCACCCAGCTCTACGAGACCGTTCTCGGCTTCGTGATGTTCGCCATCCTGTGGCGGAATCGCGACCACAAGCACGCGGAAGGATGGCTGTTCGGATTCTACCTGGTGGTGGCTGGCGCCGAGCGGTTCGCCATCGAGTTCCTGCGCGCCAAGGACGACCGGCTGTTCGGACCGCTGACGGTCGCGCAGATCATTGCGCTCACGGTCGCCACGATCGGCGCGGTGTGGATGTACGCGAGGCGGGAGGTGGGACCCGGGGCGCCGGGGATTTACGCGAACGCGCCGCGCGCGACGTAATGCGAGGCCCAAAGCGCGTGGGAGGGGATTCAAGTCGTGAGTTCCCCGTTGCTCCGTTTGACCGTCGTCCGCACAACGACTTCGGGCGCGAATTCAGCGACGCCCGCTGACGGAAAACGCAGAACGGACCAACGGGAGACTCAGAACTTGAATCCCCTCCACCAGACCGGGACGTGGCCGCTCCGAAATTACGGTGAGACTTGCCGGCCCGCTCCGCTTTCCCGATTTGCCGCGTTCAGACTCACCGACCTCCGCCCAGCCGGCTCCACACGCCCGGCACGCTCCACTCGTGCGTGGCGAACGACCCCCCACGCAGGATCTTGGGCTCCTCCACGGTGACGAACGCGTCGTCGTCCCACTGGTCCACGATCTTCATCACCTCGTCGAGATGGGCGCGGTGCACCACGGAGTTGATGATCTCCACCCCGCCGTCCTTCCCGAAGCCCGCGAACTCGGTCACGCCGTAGCCACGCTCGCGCAACGCCTCGGCGATCTCCACCCCGCCATGCTTCGAGACGATGCGGACCGTGGAG
>JANNOC010000434.1:0-1617 GCA_031398865.1 Gemmatimonadota bacterium
GTGCACAAGATGACCGGCCTCACGGCGCGCGTGTTCGGCCTCGCAGACCGTGGCGTGCTGAAGCCGGGCATGGCGGCGGACATTTCCATCTTCGACGCCAAGACGGTGGGCGATGCCGCGACGTTCGCCGATCCCATTCGCACGGCCATGGGAATCACGGCCGTGATCGTCAACGGGGACGTGGTGTGGGAGGAGGGACGCTCGACCGGCGCAAGACCCGGGCGGGTGCTGGCGCGCTGGCGTTGGGGCTGGGCATCCTGACCCGTAACGGCGCGATTGAGTGCCAGCGTTCTGGGAATTAAAGTTATATATAGTTGCACTTATCGGCTGATTTGGTTATATTTATGTTATGTCAAAGACCAAGACTTTGGCCGACGCCTTGCCGCCCGTCGCCGTAAAGGCCTTGAGAGAGTTGGGCGAGAACATCGCCATCGCGCGTTTGCGCCGTCGGGAGCCGCAGCGCGCCTGGGCGGAGCGCATCGGGATTTCGGTGCCCACCTACGTGCGCATGGAGAAGGGCGATCCGTCGGTCAGCATCGCCGCGTACGCCGCCGCGCTCTGGCTCATGGGCCGCGTGCAGGCGCTGCCCGAGGTGGCAGCACCGGAGAGCGATCTCACCGCACTCGAGCAGGACGTTCGCGCCGCCCGCAAGCGGGAGCGTGTTCGCACGCCAGCGTCGGTGGCGGCGCGCCTTGCCAGGATCGACAAGGGCGGCGGCCGATGAGCGCATATGAAGCGCGCGACGAGCTCTATCTCTGGTGGCTCGGCAAACCGAGGCAGCCCACGCTCGTCGCTACACTGCGGCTCGTGCGCGCGCTTCAAGGCGTATCCCTGCAGTACTCGCCTGCCTGGATTCGAGCAGGCTTTCCGCTCAGCGAAGATCTCCCCCTGGTCGATCAGGAGATAGCTCCTGCCCAACGCGAGACGGCGGCCGGCGCCGTGGATGACGCGCGGCCCGATCGGTGGGGCGAGCGCGTGATCCGCCACATCGAAAAGCCACCGCGTCTGTCCATCCTCGAGTACCTGTACTTCGCCGGCGACGAACGTTTCGGCGCGCTCGGCGTTTCGACATCCGCCGAGCGTTATGAGCCTGCGCCGTCGGCGCCGCTGCCGCGCCTGGCCGATGTGGAAGCCATCCACGAAGTGGTGCGAAGGGTGCTGGCCAACGAGCCGGTGGCCGAAGAACAGCGCCGCCTGATTCAGCCAGGCGGCACGCTGGGTGGCGCGCGCCCGAAGGCGCTCATCGAGATAGACGGTCACCAATGGATCGTGAAGTTCTCGGACCCTGGCGACGACCTCGACGTGCCTCTCCTCGTGCACGCCTGCATGAGATTGGCCGAGAGGGCTGGCATCGAGAGCGCTGCCACGCAGGCGATCAAGCTCCACAAAGGCCATGCCGTCGCGGTGAAGCGGTTCGATCGCCGCGGCGACGGAAGCAACGTCGAACGTCTGCACGCGCAGACGGCACACGTTGTGCTGCGCGCCGAGGGCAGCGAGCGGGGCTACCCCGAGCTCGCGCAGCTCCTCCGCCGGCGGGGCGTCGTCGACGGCGGCCTCGCCAGGAGGCAGATGCGCGAGCTCTTTCGCCGGATGGTCTTCAACATCTTCATGGACAAC
>JANNOC010000440.1:0-2562 GCA_031398865.1 Gemmatimonadota bacterium
GTGTCTTCCACTTGCACATGCATCTGCTGGGCGGACGTGCGCTGAGCTGGCCCCCTGGATGAGGGGACAGGGACTTGGGACTGGGACATGGGGACTTGGAGGGCGCATTTCCTTGACACTCGCATTCGCGCCACGCTACCATTCCCGGCTCGCATCGGCAGCGCAACGAGGAGGGTGTAAGGTCTGATGTCCGAGCTCTTCGACCGTCTGCAATCCGATCTGAACGCATCGCGCAAGGCGCTGGACAAACCGCTGACGCTGGTGCTCGGGACTGCTCTCTCCGAGGTCAAGAATCGCCGGATCGAATTGCGCAGAGATCCGTCAGACGAAGAGATCGTCGAGGTCCTGCGCAAGGGAATCAAGAAACGGCGTGAGTCGGTGGAGATGTTTCTGACAGCGCAGCGAGAGGATCTCGTCGCAAAGGAGCGCAGCGAGATGCAGGTGCTCGAGCGGTATCTTCCCCCGGCGGTGAGTGAGGACGACCTGCGCGGAGCGGTCCGTGCGGCGATTGCGGCGGGCGCAACGACGATTGGTGCGGTGATGGGGAAAGTGATGCCGCAGTTCAAAGGCCGCACCGACGGTGGGACGATCAACACAATCGCGCGCGAGGAGCTCGGCCGCCCGGAGTGACGATGCGACGGCCGACTCACTTCTCATCCCGAACGAGCGAGCATCATCGCTGGTTCGGGATTTCTGTCTGTGGGAGCCGCACCACGTGAACGCGCACGCGCTGAGCGTCATCGAGTTTCCGGGCGCCCTGGCGCTCGTGGCCGAGCGCGCCGCGACGCCGTTGGGGGCGGCGCGAGTGCGCGCCCTCGAGCCGGTGTCGGACCGAGCCGTTCTGGATGGAGAGCCCGGACGAGTGTCTGCGATGCGGGCGCTGGTGAGTGGGGAATCGGGGTGGACACCAGAGCCGATACCGGATCTCGAGTCCGCGCTGGACCGTCTGCGCATTGACGGCGCGTCGTGGAGCGGCGCGGATTTCGTGCGCGGGGGTGTACTGCTGCGTTCCGCGCGGCTGACACGCGAAGCGCTTCGGGATGGCCGGCGCCCGGCCGTCGCAACCGCGGTGCTCGCGCCCATCGCGCAGCGGTTGCTGTCCGCGCCCGCTGAGGAAAAGCGCATTGATCGAGCAATTGACGAGGACGGCAGCGTCAAGGACGATGCCTCGCCGGTGCTGCGGCGCGTCAGGCGCGAACTTCGTGGTGCGGAGGGCGAGCTGGTCAAGCTGCTCGAGCGCTTCATGGCCAAGCTGGCTGCACACCAGCAAGTGCCCGACATGTCCGTCACGGTGCGCAACGGGCGCTACGTCATTCCGGTCCGCCGGGAAGCGCGCGCGTCCATCGGCGGGATCGTGCACGACACGTCCGCGAGCGGCGCGACGCTGTTCGTCGAGCCGCCCGCCGCCGTCGAGGCAGGCAATCGCATCCGCGAGCTGGAATCCGAAGAACTGCGCGAGACCGATCGCATCCTGCGCGAGCTCACGGAACTGCTTCGGCCGCTGCGCGAGCCCATGGCCGAGGCACTGGACGCGCTCATCCAATTGGATGCGCTGTTCGCCAGGGCTCGCTACGCCATCGAGTTCTCCTGCGCGCCGGTGGAGCTGTGTGCGTCGTCGGAGGGCTTCGCGGTACGCGATGGGCGGCACCCTCTGCTCCTCGCGCAACACGGCGCGGTCGTCCCCTTCGACCTCGCGATGCTGCCTGGCGAGCGCACGCTGCTCGTGTCCGGCCCGAACACAGGCGGGAAGACGGTCCTGCTCAAGGCCCTGGGCCTGTTGTCCGCGTTGTCGCAAGCCGGTGTCCCGGTCCCTGTCGGGCCCGAGAGCCGCATCGCCGTGTACGACGACATCTTCGCCGATGTGGGTGACGAGCAGTCGATCCAAGCCAGCCTGTCCACCTTCAGCGCGCATCTCCGGAATCTCGCGGAAATTCTCCAGCGTGCGACGAGTCTGTCGTTGGTACTGGTGGACGAGCTCGGCTCCGGCACCGATCCGCTGGAAGGCGCGGCACTCGGCGCCGCGATCCTCGAGGAGCTCACGCGACGGCGGACGCTCACCGTGGCGACGACACACCTTGGCGCGTTGAAGGAGTTGGCGACCGAGGTGTCCGGCGTCGTCAATGCGTCGTTGCAGTTCGACGCGGTCGCGCTGGCTCCGACGTATCGGTTGGTGAAGGGCGTTCCGGGGCGCTCGTACGGCTTGAGCATCGCGCGGCGACTGCATCTTCCCGACGACGTCTTGGCGCGCGCGGAAGCGCGAGTG
This sequence comes from Gemmatimonadota bacterium, assembly GCA_031398865.1. Classification (GTDB taxonomy): domain Bacteria; phylum Gemmatimonadota; class Gemmatimonadetes; order Gemmatimonadales; family Gemmatimonadaceae; genus JANNOC01. Next base: position 2,264 of record JANNOC010000440.1, read on the forward strand.
CCCCGCGCCGAGCGCGACGTGAACGCGCTGCTTGGGGAGCTCGAGACCCGCGAGGCGGCGCTCGCGGAGCGCGAGCGCGCGGCGGAGGAATTGGCTGATGACGCCCGTGCTCACGCGCACCGGATCGCCGCGCGCGAAGGGCGAGTCCGCGATCGGGAGCGCGAACTGGATCGCGCGTCCCGCTCGGACGCGCGCCGGCATCTGCTCGATGCGCGCGCGGAGATCGAGCGAACGATCGCCGAGCTGAGGAGCGCCAGCGGGGACGCACAGGCCGTCGGAGACGCGGCTCGTGCCGCCCG
>JANNOC010000448.1:0-11483 GCA_031398865.1 Gemmatimonadota bacterium
GCCACGCAGCCTCCCAACGGCGCGCGGGACCTACCAGAGGCCGTACCTAACGCGATCAACATCCCCATTGAGTACTACAAGCTCGACAACGGACTGAAGGTCGTGCTGTCGCGCGACACTACGGCGCCGACCGTGACGGTCGGCGTCTATTACCACATCGGATTCCGCATCGAGCCGCGCGGGCGCACGGGATTCGCGCACTTGTTCGAGCACCTGATGTTCCAGGGCTCGGGAAACCTCGGAAAGATGGAGTTCATCCGGCTCGTCGAAGGCAACGGCGGTGTCCTGAACGGCTCGACGCGCTTCGACTTCACCAATTACTACCAGATCGTGCCGGCGCACACGCTCGAGCCTGTGCTCTGGGCCGAAGCCGACCGCATGAAGGCGCTCGTGATCACGCAGGCGAATCTCGCGAACCAGCAGGGTGTCGTGAAAAACGAGGTTCGCGACGCCGTGATGAACCAGCCCTACGGCGGATTTCCGTGGCTCTCAATGCCGCAGGTCGCGAACGAGAACTGGTACAACGCGCACAACTTCTACGGCGACATGGCGGATCTCGACGCAGCGACGCTCGAGGACGCGCGCGCGTTTTTCGACACTTACTACGCGCCGAACAATGCGGTGCTCGTTATTGCCGGCGATTTCGACGCGGAAGTCGCGCGCACCTGGATCAACAAGTACTTTGCGTCGATTCCGGCAAGGGCGCAGCCGCCGCGGCCGGATCTCGCGGAGCCCGAGCAGCGGGCCGAGAAACGGGATTCGTACACGGACCGCCTCGCGCCCCGGCCCGCGCTCGCACTCGCCTGGCAGGTGCCCGAGCGCGGTACACCCGAACACAATGCCTTCGGCCTTCTCGACCAGATCCTGTTGCAGGGCGAGGACAGCGTCCTGTGGCAGCGGCTCGTGCAGCAGCGCGGCTATTCGAGTGGCGTCGGCGGCGGCATCAATCTGCTCGGCAACCAGTTCACCTACGACGGCCCGATGCTGTGGATGCTCTATCTCGTGCACGACCCCGGCGTGACGCCCGACGCGATCGTCGCGGACATCGACTCGGAAATCGCCAGGATCCAGACGGCGCCGCCGACGGCGGTGTATGTCGAGCGTGCGCTGACTAAAATCCGCGCTTCGCTCTACGATCTCGCGGGCTCGAGCACGCGATTCGGCCTGCTCGATCTGCTCGCTTCTTTCGCCCTCTTCGACGACGATCCGGGCCGCATCAACCGAATCGAATCCGACTACCGCGCCATTGACCCCGCGCTCATCAGCGAAGTCGCCCGCCGCTACCTGACGCCGGCCCGCCGCACGGTCCAGATCGTCGTGCCCGGAAAGTCCGCCGCGGGAGCCGCGCCATGAAGCGCACGGCAGCCGCGCTCGCCTGCCTGGTCGCGGCGACCGCGATTGCCGAGACGCGCGAATCGCCGCCGCCCGCAGGCACTCCGCACGAATTCAGATTGCCCGCCAAGGAGACGCTCCGTCTCGACAACGGGCTTGCCATGACCTTCATCGACTACGGCAGCGTGCCGAAGGTCACCGTGCTCGCCGTCGTCCGTACCGGCAACATCGACGAAGGCCAGGACACCTGGCTCCCGGACGTCGCCGTCGAGATGCTGAAGGAAGGCACGACCACGCGCTCCGCGGCCGACATCGCGAGGGCAGCCGCCGGCATGGGCGGCGAACTAGGCATTGGGGTCGCGGCCGAGCAGACGACGGCCGGCATCTCCGTGCTTTCGGACCACGCCGTCGCGGCCGTGGAACTCCTGGCCGACGTACTTCGCAACCCGCGCTTTCCGGAATCCGAATTGCCGCGCGTGCTCGCGAACTTCGAGCGAAGTCTCGCGGTCGCCCGATCCGATCCGCAGTCGCTCGCCGACGAGGCACTCGCAAGACTCGTCTTTGGCGATCACCCATTCGGCCGCGTCCTGCCGCGCGAAGGTCAACTCGCGGGTTACGGCATCGACGGCCTGCGTGGATTCTACGAGCGCAATTTCGGCGCGCGGCGCACGCACATCTATGTTGCAGGACGATACGACCGCGCCACGCTCGAGGCAGCGCTGCGCAAGGCCTTCGGTGACTGGCGCGAAGGCCCGATGCCGACCGACCTGCCGGCGCGCGCGTCGGAAACGCTGCAGCTCGCGCTCGTCGACAGCCCGGGGGCCCCGCAGTCGTCCGTGCGCATCGCCGTGCAGGTGCCCGATCCCGCGCATGCGCTCTATTTTCCGACGACGCTGATGAACAGCCTGCTCGGCGGCACGTTCGGTTCGCGAATCACGACGAATATCCGCGAGGACAAGGGCTACAGCTATTCGCCGGGTTCCTCGATTAGCGCGCGCCGCGGCGGCGCACTCTGGATCATGAGCGCCGAGGTGACGGCCGAACACACGGCAGCCGCAATCGCCGAGATCTACAGCGAAATCGACCGCCTCCAGCGGGATGCCCCGACCGACGCCGAACTCAATCCGATGAAGAACTACCGTTCCGGGCTCTTCGTGATCGCGAACTCCTCCCCGAACGGCGTCCTGGGCCAACTCGCTTTCATGAACCTGCACGGCCTGCCCGACGACTTCCTGACGCACTGGGTCGCCGACATGCATGCCGTCACGCCCGCGCAGCTGAGCGAGATGGCGCGGCAGTTCATCCGCCCGGAGCGCATAACGGTCGTGGTCGCCGGCGATCTCGCCACGATCGGCGAAAGCGTGCGGAAGCTCCCACAATTGCAGGGAGCGAAGACGCCCGACTAGCCCCAGACCGACTAACATTTAACCATCCTTCAATCGATGGTCGCGATGCATTTCAACTCAATGGCGATAGGGGTCGGCAGGGCGCCGACTTCGACAGTGGTTCGTGCAGGGGGATTGGTGGCGAAATATTCCGCCCAGATAAGGTTGTAGATCGCGAAGTCTGCTTGCATGTCAGTCAGGAAGACAGTGACGTCAACCAGACGCTCCCAGCTCGATCCGGCATCCTGCAGGATCATCCGGACGTTATCGAAAGTCGCGCGAGCCTGCACCGCGATGTCATGGGCCACGACCCGGCCGTCAGCGTCCAGCGTCACCCCAGGAATCTCCCGGTTGCCAGGCTGGCGCGGCCCTACCCCCGACAAAAACAGCAGGTTGCCGGCGCGCATGGCATGCGGATACAGGCCAACCGGTGCCGGCGCGCGGTTGCTGCGAAAGGCATCACTCATTCCCGGTCCCCTGGATGAGAACACACACGTTACGTGGCTCGGTAAAGAAACGCATGGCCTCGAGACCGCCCTCGCGGCCGACGCCGGATGCCTTGGTACCGCCGAACGGTGTGCGCAGGTCGCGCAGCATCCAGCAATTCACCCAGACGATACCCGCCTGCAGACGCCTTGCAACGCGGTGTGCGCGGTCTACATCACGCGTCCACAAGGATGCGACCAGGCCGTAACGCGTGCCATTCGCGCGGGCCACGATCTCGTCCTCTGTATCGAAAGGCGCGAGGGTCACGACCGGCCCGAAGATTTCCTCCTGGTCGGTGCGGCAACCGGGCGCCAGTCCCTCAATGACGGTCGGGGCAACAAACCAGCCATCCGCGCAACGCCCGGCGGGCCGCACCCGCTCTCCGCCGCACAGTACTCGCCCGCCTTCGGTGCGCGCAGTCGCAATCGCGGCGAGTACCTTTTCCATATGCCCCGCGCTGGTCAGCGCACCGAGATCGGTGCCCGCCGCGTCCGGGTCACCAACCTGCAGCTTCATCGCGCCAGCCAAAAAAGCGTCGCGGAAGCGCTCGTAAAGCGGACGCTCGATATAGATGCGCGAACCGCACAGACAGATTTGGCCCTGGTTGAGGAAGGCTGCCCGCACGCTTTCGTTCACGGTGCGCTCGAAATCGCAGTCGGCGAACACGAGGTTGGGGTTCTTGCCGCCCAGTTCGAGCGAAAGTTTCTTGAACGCCGGACCCGCCGAGGCGGCGAGATGTGCCCCGGTGGCCGTACCGCCGGTGAATGAAATCGCCCGCACGTCCGGATGTTCGATGAGTGCCTGCCCCGCCGAGGCGCCGCGGCCATGCACGATATTCAGCACGCCGGCTGGCAAGCCCACCTGCGCGCACACCTCGGCAAACAGCGTGGCGGTGGCCGGGGTCAGTTCGGAGGGTTTCGCCACGACGCAGTTACCTGCCGCGAGCGCCGGCGCGACTTTCCAGGTGAACAGCAGCAGCGGCAGGTTCCAGGGCGTGATGCAGGCCACCACGCCGTGCGGATCGCGCAGCGTGTAATTGACCGCCGCGGCCGAGACGTGCGCCTCGCTTGAGAACTGTACCGCCGCACCTGCGAAGAAGCGGCAATTGGCGATGCTGCGCGCCACGTCCATGTTGCGCGCCAGCGTGCGCGGCTTGCCCGTGTCGCGCGACTCGGCGTTGGCGAATTCGTCCGCGCGCGCCGCAATGCCGTCGGCGATGGCATGCAGCAGTCGCGCGCGCTCCTCGGCCGGCGTCGCCGACCAGGCCGGGAAAGCCCGGACCGCGGCGGTGACTGCTGCGCCGACGTCGGTCGCATCGCCGTCGGCCACGGTAGCGTAGACGCTGCCCATGGCCGGCTCGTAGACGTCGAGCGTGGCTCCGCCTGCCGCCGGCACGAAGCGGCCGTCGATGAAATGGTCAAATCGCTGCGTCACCGCCATTCAGCGGATGGCGAACGGCCGGCCGGGCGAACCGGTCGCACCCTTGATGGGTATGGCGCCGAAGACGAAAGCAAACTCGTAGACCTGCGCAGCGATCAGTTTACTGAAGTCCAGGTTTTCCATGATGTAAATGCCGTTCTGGACCAGGAATTTCTGGTGATTGGGGGCAAACCATTTCGGATCCGGGTTGGGGATCGCCTCCACCGCCCAGTTGTCGGAACCGACCAGCACGACCTTCTTCTCCACCACCCAGTCACCGGCAGCGATGGAAAGTCCCGGTGTGCCACTGTTGAACTTGGTGTTGTCGGTTTTCCAGAGCGAGCCCCAGCCGGTGTGATAGAACAGCGCATCGCCCGGACGAATGTCCTTTTCACTGAGTCCCTGGCGTTCTAGTGCGGCCAGCAGGTCCGCCACCGAGATTTCTTCGGAGCGTTCCAGCATACGGCCCTGGTGGCCCGCGACGTCGATCAGTATGCCGCGCGTGAAGATGGGCGTGGTCTGTTCGACTCCGAGTTTGCTGAAGCCCCGGCCGCCGCCGATCTCGGCGTGGGTCCAGCCATTGTAATAGTGGATGGCATTGAGATCGCCCGGCTTGCCCAGTACCGTCCCCATGTGCGCCAGCGAGTCGAACTGTGTGCCATCCTGGCCCAGGTGACCCGACATATAGTCTTCGTTCCAGGCCAACCGGTTCTCTCCGAGGGGACCCCAGCTCGGGGCGCCGGGAATGGACAAAGTGAATTTGCGTGCGCCCGGCGTCAGGTCGAACAGAGGCATGTCTTCTTCGAAGACGTGGGCCATGTCATAGACGACGCCATGCTGGATCAATTGCGTCGCTTCCAGGACTTTTGCAGGTGTTAGGCGGTTCAGGGCGCCGAGCTGATCGTCCTTGCCCCATTCGGAAGGCCACCATTGTGCAGGGGTGTACGGAGTGGCTTCCTCGGCGTGCAGGGGAAATGGCAACAGCAGAAAGGGCAACAGCAAAAATGCGGTAAGGACAACAGGCGCGAGCCGTCTGCGGTTGGTCATGGGTCAGGTCTCCAAAGGGGCGCACAGAGCGAGGGTCAGGAAATATTCTATGGGAATCGGCCGGGAAGTTGGCAATCTGAAAGTGCGAGGCCTCACGACCGGTCTGTCTCGACGCTTGGAATCCATATAAACTCCGGGTTTGACTCTGGTTCACGAGGTAACCGTTATGCCCCAAGGACAGATCATCGCCGGCTTCCTGGCGCCCCATCCCCCGCATCTGGTGTATGGCGAGAATCCGCCCCAGAACGAAGCGCGATCCCAGGGCGGCTGGGAGCAATTGCGCTGGGCCTACGAGCGCGCGCGCAAAAGCCTGGATGCGCTCAAGCCGGACGTGCTGCTGGTGCATTCGCCGCACTGGGTGACGCAGCAGGGCCATCATTTTCTCGGTGTGCCGCATTTGAGCGGCAAGTCAGTCGACCCGATCTTTCCGAATCTGTTCCGCTATTCCTTTGAGCTGGATGTCGATGTCGAGCTGGCCGAGGCCTGCTGCAACGAAGCGGCGGCCATGGGGTTGACCACCAAGATGATGCGCAACCCGAACTTCCGCGTGGACTACGGCACGATCACGACCCTGCACATGATCCGGCCGCAATGGGATATCCCGGTGGTGGGCCTGTCGGCCAACAATTCGCCTTATTTCCTCACCACCAGGGAAGGACTGGAAGAAATGGACGTGCTGGGCAAGGCCACGCGCAAGGCCATCGAGAACACCGGGCGCCGTGCCGTATTGCTGGCCTCGAACACGCTCTGTCATTACCACTTCAGCGTCGAGCCGGAGCCACCGGAGGACATGGCGCAAGAGCACCCGCAGAGTTACCCGGGTTACCTGTGGGACATGCGCATGATCGACCTGCTGCGCCAGGGGAAAACGAGCGACGTATTCAGATTGTTACCGCAATTCATTGACGAGGCCTTCGCCGAAGTAAAATCGGGCGCCTTCACCTGGATGTTCGCGGCCATGGGGTACCCGGAGCTTCCGGGCGAACTGCATGGCTACGGCACGGTCATCGGCACCGGCAATGCAGTGATGGAATGGAACCTGATCAAAGCCGGCCTGGCTCGGGCCGCCTGAGGGAATGCCGATGAGCGTTGTTTCCGCATTCCTCGTACCTGGCTCGCCACTACCATTCGTTCACCCGGGAAATCCTCCCTGGGGAAAGCTGGCACAGGCCATGACCGTGGCCGGCAAGTCGCTGGCCGCTTCAGCTCCGGATACGATCATCGTCTATTCCACGCAGTGGATCGCCGTGCTGGACCAGTTGTGGCAGACGCGGCCTCACCTCGAGGGCGTCCACGTCGATGAAAACTGGCACGAGTACGGTGACCTGCCGTTTTCGATCGATATTGATACCGAATTCGCGGAACAGGCCGTCGCTGCTACCAACGCGGCGGGGATCAAGTCCAAAGGCGTGAATTACGACCAGTTTCCGATCGACACCGGCACCATCGTCGCTGCCAATTTTTTGAACCCGGGCAATCGTGTCCCGCTGGTCATTTCGGCCAACAATGTCTACCACGACTGGCAACGCACGGAGGAAATCGGACGCATCGCCGTCGCGCAGGCCGCCCGTTTGAACCGGAAGGTGTCGATTGCCGTTGTCGGGGGACTTTCCGGAACCTCCTTCCGCCATGCCATCGACATCGGCAGCGATCACATTGCCGCTGAATCCGAAGATGCGTGGAACCGGAAAATCCTGCAACTGATGGAAAAGGGGGACGTCAAGGCCCTGCTGGCAGCCTGCCCGCAGTATGCTGCCGAGGCGAAAGTGGACATGGGGTTCAAACACCTGGCCTTCCTGCTCGGCGCGCTTGGCGGGCAGTTTTCCGGCGCCACCGTACATGGGTATGGGCCGTTGTACGGGACGGGTGGGGCCGTCGTGGAATTCAATCTCTAACAAGCTTTATCCAATTGATTAATCTAAATTACTCAGCAGTCAAGAATATAGGCGACAGAAGGAGCCTGGAAGAATGAACGCACCAGCTTTGGATTGTCGCGGACTTCGGCGAGTTCTTGGTCGATACGCTCGCGCAGCTTCTCGCCTTTCTGCAACGGCCGACGCGCGGTGCCAGTGCGTTTGACGTGGCTCCAGACCAACTCATCCGGGTTCAGGTCGGGCGCGTAGCCCGGCAGGAAGTGCAGACTCAGCTTGCCGTCGGTCGATTCCACATAGTCGCGTACCAGGGTGCGTTTATGTGCCGGCAGTCCGTCGAGCACCAGGAACACGGGCTTCTTGCGACGGTGCATCAACTGGCGCAGCAGCTCGACGAACAGCTCGCCGTTGAGGCCACCGGCATACGTACAGAACCAGAACTCTCCGCGCGCACTGACCGCCGAGGCCGCCGATACCGACTGGCGTTGACCGGGGCGGTGCACCACCGGGGTATGGCCCCGCAGTCCCCAGGTCTTGCCGTGGACCGTGTCGGCGCGAAAGCCCGACTCGTCCCAGAACAGAATCTCGGCGCGCTGCCGTTTGGCTTGCCGGGCCAGCTCCGGAAAGGTCTCGCGCTGCCAGCGAGCAATCGCCTCGGGATCGCGCTGGTAGGCGCGCTGCAGCGGCTTCTGCGGGGTCAGCTCCAGCTTGGCGAGCAGCATACCCACCGCCGTGACGCCCAAACGAATACCGAACTTGCGCTTGATCAGCAGCGCCACAATGGCGCGGGTCCACAGCCCGAAGTCCAAACCGTATTGGCGCGGATCGTGGCCGTTGATCCAGCGAAACACTGGTCGTTCCTGCGCTGGCGTCAGGCTGCGGGGCCGACCCGTGCCACGGGTGGAACTCAAGGCCCGCAAGCCGCGACCGCGGCCGGCTGCCGTCTTCATCCACTTGTAGATCGTGGTGCGGCAAAATCCGTAGGCAGCAATCACCTCGGCCGGCTGCTCGCCTTCGCGTACCCGTCGAATCGCCATCAAGCGGATCTGTTCGAGCGTCGCGTGATCGAGTGTGCGGCCGTCTACCTTCATGTCATCTTCGACTATCAGCACCGCCCTTCGTTCCGTAATCGTAGACTATATTGTTGACTGGTGAGTAATTTTCCGTTTCTTGGCACAACAAGTGGAGGCATCAGTCAAATGATCTTAAAAATTACAGACACGCGCGGCACAATCGGCTTTTCCATCTGGCTCCTCCTCGTAACGTTGGGACTGTCGACCCTTTTCTCCGGAACCGCGCTTGCGCAGGTGCTGGAGGAGGTTGTGGTCACGGCACAGAAGCGCGAACAGAGCCTGCAGGACGTGGGTATTTCGGTTACCGCGTTTACCGGCGACCAGATGCGCTCGCTGGGTATCGAGGAAAGCAAGGACGTTGCGGCGTTCACGCCCGGCGTACACATCGGCGGCAGCATGGCGGGACAGAACTCCCAGTTCACCATTCGCGGTGTGTCGCAAAACGACTACAACGACATCGTCGAACCACCCAATGCGGTGTACGTGGACGAAGGTTATGTCGCGCTCGGCCAGGGACAGACTTTCGCGCTCTACGACATCGAGCGGGTGGAAGTCCTGAAGGGCCCGCAGGCCACCTTGTTCGGACGTAACGCCACGGGCGGTTTGATTCATTACATTACGCGCAAACCAACGTTCGAAACCGATGGCTATTTCGATGTCACCTACGGTTCATTCGACACCGATGCGAATGCCGAACAGATCTCGCTTGAAGGCGCCTTTGGCGGAGCGATGACCGACACGGTGGCCGGTCGCGTGGCCTTCAGGTACAACAACCAGGACGGCTACCTTGAGAACATTTATCCCTTTGCGGCAGTGGGCGCGGGGACCTTCGGCGCTTCCGACAGCAATTCACCCGGACCCGGGGCCGGTGTCGACCTGGGCGACGACAATACGTTCGCGATACGTGGCAGCCTGCTGATTACGCCGAACGATGACATGCGGGTTTCGATTTCCGTCAACTCGGCCAGCACGGAAATCTCCACCAGTCCTTACCAGTCCAAGGCAACCATCGGCGTGCTGGATGAGAACGGTGAGTTGATCAACGTGATCGACGTCTCGCCGACCGAGACGCGTGCGACGATCGCGGCCGACGGTTCCGATGGCGGGTCGGACCAGGGGAATTCCGGGAGCCTCGGATTCCCGTTCGGACGCCCTGTGCCCGGCGGTGACTTCTTCGGCTACATCGATCCGGACGGCGATGGCTTCAGCTTCTCCGGCGACTTTGCCTTCAAGGACCAGGGGCAAATCGACACCGAGGGCGTGAATGCACGATTCGAGTGGGATCTGGCCAACGAGATGACTTTCATCGCGGTCAGTGACTATAAGAATTACGAAAAGAAGATGTTCCTGGACGTGGATTCGGCGCCGGTTAACCAATTGGTCAATTTCCAGGGTGCCGATGCCACCACCTTCACGCAGGAGTTCAGGCTCAGCGCGGAAGCGGACCGCACGCGCTGGGTGGTCGGCTTCTACTACCTCAATATCGACAACCATTCCGACAACGGCCTGAAGGCGCCCGCCAACAGCCTGCCCGCGCTGTTCGGCTTTGGCCTGACTGAGCCGGGTGTCGATATCGGCGTGTTCGCGGACATGCAAACGGACTCCTATTCGCTGTTTGGCCAACTCGAGTACGACCTCACGGACCAGATGACCCTGATTGGGGGCTTGCGGGTGATGCGGGAAGAAAAGGACTTCTTCATGAATCAGGCGTTCTTCCTTTCGACGGGGACTGATCAGTTCAATAACGGCCCGCTCATGTTCCCCGGACGCCCCGCACCGTTCGTGCAAGATACCAGCGATGACCTGTGGGCCGGCAAGGTGCAGTTGGATTGGCACGCGACCGACAATACGCTGGTTTATGCCGGCATCAACCGGGGCATCAAGGCAGGCAGTTTCAATGCGCCCATTCCCGGTGGCCTGCCGTTTCCGGACACCGTAATTCCTTATGATGAGGAAGTTCTTACGTCGTTCGAAGGGGGTTTCAAAACCACCATCATGGAAGGTCTGGGGCGCCTGAACGGTTCCGTGTTCTATTACGACTACGATGACTACCAGGCTTTCCTGTTCACCGGTGTCAGCGGTGTCGTGGTCAATGCCGACGCGGAGAACATGGGTGCCGAACTGGAGCTTCAGTTATCGCCCGGCGAGGGTTGGGATATCCTGTTGAGCGGAGCGTATCTCGATGCGACGGTGAAGGACGTACCGTACCGCATAGGCTCACCGCTGCCACCCGAAGACCGCAACCCCACCTATTCGCCTGAATTCCAGGCCGCGGCACTGGTGCGTTACGAGTGGAGCGCCCTGAACGGCACAATGGCAATACAGGGTGATGCGACGTATTCGGACGAGTTCTATTACAACCTGCGCAACTTCGATGCGGACCGGTTCGACAGCTACGTCATTGCCAACGCGCGCCTGAGCTGGCTGAGCGCTGATGCCCACTTGGAAACCGCGCTGATGGTGCGGAACTTCACGGACGAGCGGGCCGGAACGATCGGATTCGACCTGGCCACCCTGTGTGGCTGTAACGAGGTCGCCTATCGCGAGCCGCGCTGGTACGGAGTGAACATACGTTACAACTTCTGATAACCGAGCCACGGTCTCCTGACTGGAGGCACCTGTGGCCGGGGCAAGCCAAACAGCCGGCGCTCCAAAAAGCGCCGGCTGTTTTTTGGGAGCCGTATTCCCCCCTGCGAAGCGCCCCAAGTACCGTTACGCGTGCGCTTCTGCAATCAATTATTGCTGGGAAAGGTGACTTTCGCTTTTTCGCGCACGCCGCCCGCGGGCCAGCGCTGGGTGACGGTCTTGACGCGCGTCCAGAAGCGCACGCCCTCCATGCCGTGCTGGTTGTGATCGCCGAAGCCCGAGCG
>JANNOC010000479.1:0-4123 GCA_031398865.1 Gemmatimonadota bacterium
GCAACGCGCCCACGGCGAGTGCAGCGAGCAGGGCGAGGCCCGCGGCGCGAAACAGCCGCGCACGCATCACCTCCGATGCCTCCTCGAGAGTTGTCGCCGGCACCGAGACGCGCACGATGCCACGAGTGGCTCGACGGGCGACATACAAGCGATCGTCGCGAGTGGACGCACTGACGCGCCGGTCTCTGCCGACTGCACCGCGCATCGCGGCCGCGATCTCCGGCCGCGCTGCGTGATTCTCGAGACTCGCGAGCGCGTCATCGTCGAAATCACTGTCGCCGAGCACGCGGCCGTCGGCATCGATCAATGTGACCCGCGCATTGAGGACGGTGCCCGCGGCATCCGCCAGCGAGTCCGCGTTGTTGTCCGGACGCCACGCCAGCGCAAGCGCGCCGCTCTGCCGGTCCAGCTCACTCCAGAGGGTCGCGCGACGCTCCGCGTCGGCCGCTCGCGTCGCGACCACCACCACCACCACCAGCGCGACCGCTGTGACCGCGAGCGCGCCAGCGAGCAGGCGCCGCGCGACGGTCACGCGCTCCGCGACTGCGCTGCCTTGAGCCGGTAGCCGAAGCCGCGCACGGTCTCGATCAAATCGCCGGCGCTGCCAAGCTTCGCGCGCAGGCGCTGCACGTGCATGTCCACCGTGCGCGTCTGAATGTCGGGAGCCGCCTCCCACACCGTCGACAGCAGGCGGCTGCGCGCCTGCACTCTGCCGCGTCGCTCCGCCAGCGTCATCAGCAGCTTGAACTCCGTCGGCGTCAACTCGACGGCGCGTCCGTCCACCTGCACGCCATGCGCGGACCGGTCGATGCTGATGGGACCGACACGAAGCACATCACCGGCGGCGGAGCCGCTGGAGTGCACGCGGCGAAGGATTGCGCCAACGCGCAGCACCAGTTCCTGGGGACTGAACGGCTTGGCCAGATAGTCGTCGGCGCCGAGCGACAAACCGCGGATCCTGTCAGGCTCCTCTCGCCGCGCGGTGAGCATGAGCACCGCAACGCCGCGCGTGGCGTCATCGGCGCGCAACTGCTCCAGCACCTCGAAGCCGGACATCCCCGGCAGCATCAAGTCGAGCACCATGAGCGCGGGGCAATCCTGCCGTGCGCGCGCGAGGGCGTCCGTGCCGGACGCCGCGGTGCTCACCCGGTATCCTGCTTTCGCCAAATGGTAGGCGACCAGTGCGACGATATCGGGCTCGTCGTCCACGACGAGAATCTGTTCGGTGGCGGGGGCGGAAGTCTGCGTCATGTCAGGCGCACGCAGGCGATGGCGCGAAGGGACCGCTGGCCGGTCGAGAACACAGCGAGCGGAGCCGGATATGTTGGGGGCACACAATAAAAATGGGTCACGGTGAGGCGCGGGTACAGAGTCGCCGGGGTCACGATTTGGTATCGGGCGCCGAGCCGGGCCGCAACTCGCTCACGAATCGTCTGTTGCGTCACTTCCCGTGAACTGCACGACGGAACCGTTCGGTCCCACGATTTCGACCGGAACCTCCGCGAGCTCGGCCAGGAGATCCGATTTCCGGCTCGCCCCCCACAGCTCGAGCCGCAATGCGACCGCTTCGCGCACGGGATTGGCGATGAGACGCAGCGCGCGATCGAGCCAGCGCACCCGGATACGTTCGACGCCGCTGACGTGCCCGCGATCGAACCCATCCGCGACACGCAGAATGGCCGCGAGGCGAACGATGCGCTGCCGCAGCGGCTTGTCGAGCCCGCCGAAGTTGCGATGCTTGCGCTTCGGCCGCGCGCCGCGATGATAGCGGGCGACGTTGGCGACCGCGACCTGCTCTTCCGGCGTCATGCCCAGAAGGTCGGCGTGCAGGATGAGGTGGTACGAGTGCTTGTGATGTTTGTCATAGTTGATGTGGTATCCGACATCGTGAAGCAGCGCGGCATCCGACAGGATCGCGCGTTCTTCCGGGAGGCAGCCCAGGCGCGCGCCCAGGGAGTCGAACATCTGCAGGGCGAGCCGTTGCACCTGCTGCGCATGCGGCGCGTCGTAATGGCAGCGTTCGGCGAACTCCCGAACGGATCGCTCGCGCGCGGCGCCGACGTCGGCCGGGCTGGGGCGCACGTTGGCCGTCTCGAGCAGGAGACCTTCGCGGATGCCATAGGCCGACACGACGAGCTCACGCGTTTCCAGCCGCGCGAGTACTTCGGCGGCGACGGCCAGTCCCGCCAATATGATATCCGAGCGATTGGGGTTGAGCCCCGGCACGGACGCGCGTTCCTCGGCGCTCATTTCCTGAAGCAGATCCACGGTGTGCTCCAACTCCCCGCGGGAGACGTGCGTGCCGTGGACCGTTCGTGCCGTGAGCACGCCCGCGCGCGCCAGCGTCATTCCTGCCAGATTCGTGAACGTTCCGCCAGAGCCGATGACGCGCGCACCGCGCCAGTCACGCACGGGGAGCTGTTCGCGAATGGCGTCACGGACCACGCGCCGCAAGGCGCGCACGTCCTTGCGACGCGGCTCGAGACCGAGGTGCTGTTCGGTCAAACGGATTGCGCCAAACGGGAGGGAGATGAGGTGCTCCAGCAATCCGTCGGCACTGAAGGCCAGCTCCAGCGAGCCACCGCCGATGTCCATGACGACCGCGCGGCCAGTGGCGAGGTCGAAGTGAGCGAGCGCGCTGCGAAAACTGAGGCGGGCCTCCTCCTCGCCGTTGAGTGACCGTACGCGCAACCCGGTCTCCTGCCTGACGAGATTCAGAAACGCCGAACCGTTGGCTGCCTCGCGTACGGCGCTCGTCGCGACCGCCTCGATGCGGCGTGCGCCGATCTGCCGGGCGAGCGTCGCCATGTGCGTCAACGCCTCGACCGCCGCGTCGATCGCGCCTTCGCTGAGCTCGCCGGTGACGTCCAGTCCGGCGCCGAGGCGGGGTGCCGCCTTCATCTCGTCCACGATGCGGATGGTGCCCGACGGCGCCACATCGGCGACAATCTGGCGGATGGAGTTGGACCCGATGTCGATGGCGGCGATGCGCTGCTCCGTACCGGCGCGGGCCGGCGCCCGGCGCGGACGCGGACCATTGTCGCCGCTCCCGCGCTTGCTGTCGGTTCGCGTCTCCGGCCCGCTCATGCCGGGCGCCGCTGCAGCCGTCGCTGGATCTTGGCGATGATCATCTCGATGGCCACCGTGTTGTGCCCTCCGCGCGGTACGATCACGTCCGCATAGCGCTTGCTCGGCTCGACGAACTGCAGGTGCATCGGCTGCACGGTGGAAAGGTACTGCGCGAGGATGTCATCCAATGCGCGTCCGCGTTGGGTCATGTCGCGCCGGATGCGCCGGATGAGACGGACGTCGGCATCCGCGTCTACGAACACCTTCACGTCGAGTATGTCGCGGAGCCGCTCCTCGACGAACAGCAGGATTCCGTCCACGACGACAACGTCGGCTGGCGCGACGGTCACCTGCGTCGCGGCGCGCGTGTGCGTCAGGAAGTCGTACTCGGGCTTCTGGATCGCGCGCCCTTCGCCGAGGGTCGCCAGGTGCGCGAGCAGGAGATCGTAGTCGAACGCGTCGGGGTGATCCCAGTTCACGCGCTGTCGTTCCTCGAGCGACAGGTGCGCGAAGTTGCGGTAGTACGCGTCCATGTCAATGAACGCGACGGACGCGTTCGTCAGCGATTCGGCAACGGTGCGCGCGACCGTGGACTTTCCTGATCCGGTGCCACCGGCAATCCCGATGATGAGCGGTCTCACGCGGGAGAAGCATGACCGACACGCACGGTGCCGTCAACGCCCTCGCCTCGCTCTTGCCGCGCCCTTACTTTGCGCACATGCGAATTCCGATCGCCGGTCTCGTTTTCGTGACGCTGGGTGCGTGCGCCGGGCCGGCACCGAGTCCGTCCGCCGCCCCAGCGGTGGCTGCGGCCGCCGCGGACCGTGTCGAGCTCACCATTGCGGCAACCACCGACGTGCACGGGCGATTGCGCGGCTGGGACTACTACGCCGGCCGCGCGGAGGGAAACCGTGGCCTCGCGCGTGCGGCCACCATCGTGGATTCCCTTCGCGCAGCCGCTCCCGGGCGGGTGATTCTGCTGGACGCCGGGGACCTGCTTCAGGGCAACCCCCTGACATATGTCGCCGCGCGCGTGTCGGCCGGCACGCCCAAC
>JANNOC010000497.1:0-3803 GCA_031398865.1 Gemmatimonadota bacterium
CTCGGTCTGTCCATTTGTTACGGCATCGTCGCGGATCACGGCGGCCGTATCGAAGCGGACAGTACCATCGGCAAGGGGAGCATCTTCCGGGTCATACTTCCCGCCACGGCCGACGCATGACCGACCAGTCCATCAAGGTGCTGATCGCCGAGGACGAAGAACACCTCGGCAATATTCTGGAACAGTTTCTGTCGGGGCGCGGGCATCGCGTGACGGTGTGCCGGGACGGGCGCGCCGCGCTCACGGCGCTGCGTGGCGAATCGTTCGACGTCGCCCTCCTCGACATCGTGATGCCGGAGATGGACGGTCTCGAGGTCCTCAAGAGTCTACGCGAAGACCCGTCGCCGGCGGAAGTCATCATCATTACCGGGAATGGCACCATCGAGACGGCGATCAGCGCGATCCGTCTCGGCGCGTACGACTATCTGTCCAAGCCGTATCGCATGGCGGAGATCGACGTGCTGGTCCGGCGGGCGTGGGAGAAGCGCCAGCTCACGAAGGAGAACGCGCTGCTGCACAAGCGACTGTCGCGCGCGGACGCCATGCCGGAGATCATCACGGAGTACGCACCCATGCACGCGGTTCTCTCGCTCGTGGAGCGCGTCGCGAAGAGTGATTCACCGGTGCTGATTTCCGGGGAGTCCGGAACCGGGAAGGAGTTGATCGCGGCGGGGCTGCACCGGCTCAGCGGACGTTCCGGCTCGCTGGTGGACATCAATTGCGCCGCGATTTCCGATACGCTTCTTGAAAGTGAGCTCTTCGGCCACGAGAAGGGCGCGTTCACCGGTGCGGTCACCCGCAAGATCGGGCTCTTCGAGATGGCGGCCGGCGGCACGCTGTTCATGGACGAGATCGGCGAGCTGGAACCCCGCCTGCAGGGCAAACTGCTGCGCGCGCTCGAGACCGGCACCTTCTTCCGGGTCGGAGGAACACAGAAGGTCCAGGTCAATGTGCGCATCGTCGCCGCGACCAATCGCGATCTTGCGAAGGCGGTCTCGGAGAACACCTTTCGCAGCGATCTGTACTACCGCATCAACACGATCGCCATCACGCTCCCGCCGCTGCGCGAGCGCGCGGTGGACATTCCCATCCTCACCGCGCACTTCCTGCGGCATTACGGCGGCGTCAACGCACCGCGGCTGACCGAGGATGCACAACGCGCTCTGCACGAGTATCGCTGGCCCGGGAACATTCGTGAATTGCGCAATGTGATCGAGCGCGCCGTGCTCCTCGCGAACGGTGGCGTCATCCATGCGAACGAGCTTCCCCTTGCTCCGCTGACGCCGCGCCCCGACGCTCCCGGAGCCGACCGCGCCGGGCAGTCGCTCGCCGATCTCGAACGCAGCCACATCGAGAGCGTCCTGGAACGCACCAGCTGGCATCAGGGCCGCGCCGCGGCGATGCTCGGAATCTCCTCCAAGACGCTGTACCGGAAAATTCGCGAGTTCGGCTTCAAGCGCCCCCGCGAGAACTGAGGCGCGCGGCGATGAAGATTCTGGTCATCGAGGACGACCCGACCGTCGGCCAATTCGTGAAGCGCGGGTTCGAGGAGCAGCGCTGGGGCGTTGATCTCGCTACGGACGGCGAGGAAGGGGAGCGTCTCGCGTCGGCGGACGCCTACGACGTGGTGATCCTGGACATGCGGCTTCCTGGCAAATCGGGGCTGCAGGTGCTGGACGCGCTGCGCGCGCGCGGATTCGAGCGTCCCGTTGTCATCCTGACGGCGCAGGACGCCGTGGACGCCAAGGTGCACGCGCTGCGGGCGGGGGCTGACGACTACGTGACCAAGCCCTTCGCGTTCGAGGAGCTGCTCGCCCGTGTGGAAGCCGTCGCGCGGCGCCCCCGCGCGCTCGCCGCCCCGGCGCTGCGTGTGGGTGAGCTCGCGCTGGATCTCGGGACGCGCGAGGTGCGGCGTGGCGATACGCCGATCGAACTGACGCCGAAAGAATTCGCGGTGCTGGAATATCTGATGCGCCACGCCGGGCGGGTGATGAGCCGGACGTTGATCACCGAGTACGCCTGGGGGTATCACTTCGATCCGGGCACCAATATCGTGGACGTCGTGATCAATCATCTGCGAAAGAAGATTGACGCGCGGCACGAGAAGAAGCTGATCACCACCGTGCGCGGGGTGGGATACGTGATCCGCGCCTGACGGCGCGAGGACTGGGGCATGGCCAGCATCCGCACGAAACTTACGACGGCCTACGCGGCGGCGCTCATCGGAACGCTGGCGGTTTTTTCCGTGGCGCTGTGGGCCGCGCGCCGCGCGCGCGTGTACAGCGAGTTGGAACAGCACGTCATCGCGCGTGCGGATCTCGCGCTGCGTATTATTGACGAGGCGGAGCGCGCGTCGCCCGTTACCGTGGCGCCGGACTCCGCGATCGGGCCGGTCGCAACCTCCTGGCTCAAGACGCTGTTTGCGGGGGCGCCCGACTACGTTCTTCTGCTGGACGAGGACGGTCGCAGCATCTACGCGTCGTTCGCGGCGACGCAACTGAGTCCGGACGACTTCGCGAGCCTCACGGCCGCTGGTATCCGTCTCCCTACCGCGGGTCCGTCGCGGTTTCTCCGGCTCTCGCGCGAGCGGCTGCTGGTCGTCTCGCGGCTGGAGGGCGACCCGACGACGCCCATCGCGCGCGTCGTGGTGGGCGCCTCCACGGCACCGGCGGAGCTCGCTCCGCGCGACCTGTTGGGGTCCATCCTCGTCATCGCCCCGCTGGTCATCGTCCTCGGAATCGGCGGCGGATATGTCATCGCCGGACGCTCGCTGCGCCCGGTGGAGCGGATCATTGACGAGGTGCAGGCCATTTCCGATGGGCGGTCGTTGCATCGGCGTCTCGCGGTGGACGCCAGCGACGACGAGCTTGCACGGCTCAGCGCGCAACTCAACGCGATGATCGGGCGGCTGGAGACATCGTTCGGCGCCTTGCGTCGCTTCACCGCGGACGCGAGCCATGAGCTCAAGACGCCCCTGGCGGTGCTGCGGGCCGACGTCGAGCGCGCGATGAGCACAGCGGGATCATCCACGGAGCAGTTGGTCGCCCTCGAGGAAGCCATGCAGGAGACGACACGCATGGCCGACCTTGTGGACAGCCTCCTCACGCTGGCGCGCGCCGATGAAGGCCGCTTCGACGTGGTTCAGGATTCCATCGAGCTCGAACCCCTGGCGCGCGACGTCTACGAGACCGCGACCATCCTCGGAGAGGACGCAGGCATCGCGGTCTCCCTTCCGGTGGTGGAGAACGCCACGGTGTTAGGCGACTACACGCGTCTGCGGCAGCTCTTTCTCAACCTCGTGACCAACGCGATCAAGTACACGCCCCGCGGGGGACGCGTTGAGCTGCGCCTCAGCCTCCGGATCGACGGCGTCTCCTTTTCCGTACGCGACACCGGAATCGGGATCGCCGCCGGGGACCTTCCACACATCTACGACCGTTTCTGGCGTGCCGACCGCGTCCGCACACGTCGCGTCGCCTCCGGCGACGGCCGCTGGGTAGACGAGCGCGGCGGGTTCGGCTTGGGACTCGCCATCAGCCAGTGGATCGCGCAGGCCCACGGCGGATCGTTGACGGCGACGTCGCGTCTCGGACGTGGGAGCGTGTTCAGCGTCCTCCTACCGTTGGCCGACGCGACTGGTGTCCCGGGTGCCCTCCATCCTCCCGACACCACCGCGCGGTGTATCGGTCGTGGACGGCGGGACCGGTGGATTTCTGTTACGCGAACGTGGGTCGTGCGCGGTTGCGTGGCCGCCGGCCATGTTGGTCTTCAGATACAGCGGATGGCTGTCGGTCTTCATCGCG
>JANNOC010000509.1:0-8418 GCA_031398865.1 Gemmatimonadota bacterium
GCCCAAGGATGCCCGCGTGGAAGTGGAGCGCGAGCTCGGACGGCTGGAGCGTTCCGGCCGCGAGTCCATGGAAGCCCAGGTCATTCGCACCTATCTCGAGTGGATCGCCGAGCTGCCGTGGAACACGCGCAGCGACGATCAGCTCGACCTGAACCGCGCGACCGGCATCCTGGACGACGACCACTACGGGCTGCAGGACGTAAAGGATCGCGTCCTCGAGTTCCTCGCGGTGCGTCAGTTGCGCGCACAGCAGCTCGCCGAGGAGATGGCGGCGAAAGGGGAAGTTCCCGCGTCCAAGTTGCGCCCCGCCAAGGAGGACGCGACGCCGACGCTGTCGTCCGGCGAGGACGAGGATCGCCCCATCACCGACACGCGCGAAGCCAAGTCGCGCGCGATGGCGAAAGGGCCAATCCTGCTCTTCGTCGGGCCGCCCGGGGTCGGCAAGACCTCCATCGCGAAGTCCATCGCACGGTCGCTGGGGCGCGAGTACGTCCGGGTTGCGTTAGGCGGCGCGCGCGATGAGGCGGATATCCGCGGGCACCGGCGCACGTATGTGGGCGCGATGCCGGGACGCATCATTCAGGGAATGAAGCAGGCCGGCTCCAAGAACCCGGTGTTTCTTCTCGACGAGATCGACAAGCTCGGCCAATCGTTCCAGGGCGACCCCGCCAGCGCGCTGCTCGAAGTTCTCGATCCCGCCCAGAACGACACGTTTACCGATCACTACCTCGGCATCCCCTTCGACCTGAGCGAGGTCCTGTTCATCGCGACCGCGAACTTCGTGCAGAACATTCCCGCCCCATTGCTGGACCGCATGGAAACCGTATCGTTCGCGGGCTATACCGAGCGCGAAAAGGCGGGGATCGCCAAGAAGTATCTCATTCCGCGGCAGCTCGAGGAGGCGGGGCTCGGCGGCAAGAACGTGAGGTTCGCCGACGACGCGGTCATGAGCATCATCAGCAAGTACACGCGCGAGAGCGGCGTGCGTCAACTCGAGCGGCAGATCGGCGCGGTCGCACGGAAAGTGGCGCGCAAGGTTGCCTCCGGTGATAGCAGCGACATCACCGACTCGATGATCTCAGGCGATGAAGTACGCGAACTGCTGGGGCGCCCCAAGGTACATCCCGAGCATGCCAACGAGAGCAACGAAGTGGGCATCGCGACCGGGATGTACTACACGCCGATGGGCGGCGACATCATGTTCGTGGAAGCGTCCATCCGCCGCTACTATGGCCATCCCGGTGGAGATCCCGCGACGCAGGTGGGCCCGGGCGGCATCGTCTCGCTGATTCTCACCGGACAGCTCGGTGACGTCATGAAGGAATCGGCGCGCGCGGCATTCACCTACGCCACCAACAACTCGTCCAAGCTCGGGATTCCGAAGGACCGGCTCGGCGCGGTAGAAGCGCACATTCACGTACCGGCGGGCGCGATCCCGAAAGACGGACCGTCCGCGGGCATCGCGATTGCCACCGCACTGGTCTCGGAGATGTCAGACCGCCCCGTCCGGCGCGACGTGGCCATGACCGGCGAGATCACGCTGCGCGGGCGCGTGCTGCCTATTGGCGGACTGAAGGAGAAGGTGCTCGGCGCCCATCGCGCTGGCATTACCACGATCATCATCCCGAAGGACAATGCGGGAGACGTCGAGGACGTTCCGGAGGAAGTGCGCGAGCAGCTCAGCTTCCACCCCGTGGAAACGCTGGAAGAAGTGCTGAAACTCGCGCTGGTGGCGGAGAGGGATCCCGCGGCGATCGAGGAGAAGCGCGCGAAAGCGGTCGCCTGACGGGCGGGCGGGAGCGTCCCACACACGCGCATCGGGGCAGCCCCGATGCGCGTCGTGCTATTCGATGCCGAAGTCGCGCGCGAGCTTCGCGTCGGCCTTCACGCTCTCGTAGGGGATGTGATACTGCCTGACGAATACCGAGCGGAGCGTGTTCCAGACCTCGCGATCGTAGCGGGTCACCGGCACCCAGCTATTCGCGGACCCTTCGGGGACGAGCACGGCGGCGCGCTTGCGCATGATGCACTCGTACAGGTCGCCGACCGTCACGAACTTGCGTGCTTCCTCATCGCTGATCGAGACGTCGAAGGCCTCCTCGATCGTCAGGATGAACTCGATGCCGGTCAACTCCATGGAGGCGCCTCCTTGCTCACGAGGGGGGAGGGCGCGCACGAAAGCGCTGATCGCGTCGCTATAAAATAGGTCCCCACTCAAAGAGAGTCCACAGATCGAAGCGGAGTTCCGGCGGTTCGGTGCCGTCGATGAAGTACTCCGTGTAGCGCCGTTCGGGTGGCGTCAGTGAGTCGGCGAGCGCACCCGTCTCGCGGTCCAGCTCTGCGATGAACAGGCCCCCGGGCGGCGACCATTCGGACGAGGCGCGTCCAGCGTAGTAGCGCGCCATCATCTGCCCCCAGATCGGGGCCGCGAGCGATCCCCCACCCGCCCCAACCGCGATGTTTTGCGGCCGGTCGAAGCCGAGCCATACGCCCGCGAGAATCTCCGGCGTCATGCCGACGAACCACACGTCCGTGTTGTCGTCAGTCGTGCCCGTTTTTCCCGCGGCGGGAATGCTGACCGGAAGATGCCGTCGCACCGACGTTGCGGTGCCGCGCTCCACGACATCGCGCATCATGTCGCGCACGATGAACGCCACGCGCGGATCGAGTGCGAGCTCGGGCGCCGCCGGGCGCGGCGCCCAGACCACGCGTCCCGCACGGTCGTCCACCCTATCCACGTAGCGCGGCTCGACGGCGACGCCCGAATTCGCAAACACGGAATACGAGGCGATGAAATCCACGGGCCGCACCTCCGACGCACCGATCGCGCTCGACGGGTACGGGGCAATGGGCGTGGAGATCCCCATGCGCCGCGCAAGGGCGATCACCGTGTCCATCCCCACCTGCTGCGCGAGCTGCACCGCCACCGGATTGCGCGATTTTGCCAGGGCGTCACGCAACGACATGGCTCCGAGGAAGAGTCCATCCGCGTTCCGCGGCGAGTACACATCGCGATTCTCCAACGGTATCGCGAGCGCCGTATCGTACACGATCGCCGTGGGCGGCGTGCTGTCAGCGATGATCGCGGCGTAGACAATCGGCTTGAACGCGGAGCCCGGTTGGCGCGTCGCGTTGACTGCGCGATTGAATGGCGAGTCGGCATAGTCGCGCCCGCCCACCAAGGCTCGAATTTCGCCTGACGAGGGATCCAGCGCGACGACAGCGCCCTGCAGGTAATCGGTGCTGCCGCCCCGGCGCGCGTAGGTCGTGTGGCGGTAGCCCGGCCGCATCTCGACAAGTGCGGCCCCCTCCGCGAGCGCGATCTGCGCCGCGCGCTGCAGCGCGGGATCCAGCGTCGTGTGAATCCGATATCCGCCGTTCATGACCGGCACGCCAGCGCGCTCCGCCTGCTGCCGCACCGCGTCCACGAAGTACGGCGCCGCTGCCGAGAAGCCGTTGAAGGGCGCCGTCGTGACGGGAACGCGCCGTGCGGCCTCCGCGTGTGCGCGAGGTACGAAGCCCTGCTGCGCCATCAGACCCAGAATGGCGTCCCGACGGATGCGGGCGCGCTCCGGATGCCGGATCGGATCGTAGAGGGCCGGTCCCTTCGGGAGTGCCGCGAGCGTTGCCGCCTCCGCGAGCGTCAGCTGTGACGCGCTCTTGCCGAAGTAATGCAGGCTCGCGGACTCGACGCCGAACCAGCCATGCCCGAAGGGAATCTGATTGAGGTACGCCTCGAGGATCTGCTCCTTGGTGTAGTGCTTCTCCATCTCGCGAGCGGCGGACTGCTCGCGCAGCTTGCGGCCCATGCTCTTGTCGCGCCGGTCCACGATGGTGGGATGCATGTTCCCCACGAGCTGCTGCGTGATCGTGCTCGCGCCGCGCGGATCACCGAGCACCGCGTCCTTGAGCGCGCCCATGACGCCGACAACATCCACTCCGTCGTGCTGATAGAAGCGCTGATCCTCCACTGCGACGAATGCCTGCGGTACGTACTTCGGAAGGGTCCGGATGGAAACGCTCGTGCGAAACTCCTTGCCGACCTCACCGATCAGCGAGCCGTCGCGCGCGAGCACCAGCGACGATTGCGGCGGCTGTACCAATCGCCAGGGTTCGACTGACGCGCCGGTTTGCGCGGCCAACGTACTGGGCCAGACAAGGGTGGCTGCGAGCCCGAATGCCGCCCTGAAGGATCGTGAGGCGCGGCGCGGCGTGGGAGCGGGAGCGTCCATGGACACAATCTACCCCGAAGAACGCTGTATGAGCGGCGCCGGGCATCGGCCAACGACTATGCTCGGCATTTCCGGCTGTCGGCTGCCCGCAGCGTGCTGTAAACTGATAGCCATTCACCGACAGCCCGCTCTGACAGCCGACCCCTCATGCCGCTCATCGTTCTCGCCATCGTGCAGTTCAAGCCGCGCAAGGGTGATTATTCGGGGAACCTCGCGCGTCTGAGCACGCTACTGGGCGAGATCGATGCACTCGAGCCACGTCCCCAGGTCGTGCAGTTTCCGGAGACGGCGCTGACAGGCTACTTCGTCGAAGGCGGCGTGCGCGATCTCGCCGTCACGGCGGGCACGATGGCGTCCGACCTGCAGCGTGCCTATCGGGAGCGTCCCACACCTGCGCGCGGCTCGCGGGCCAGCGGCGGCGCGACGCTGGACGTCGTCATCGGATTCTACGAAGTGTTCGACAATCGCCTGTACAACAGCGCGATGTACGTGACGCTGGGAGGCGAGAGCGATGCACCGGTAATCCGGCACGTGCATCGCAAGGTGTTCCTGCCAACGTACGGACTGTTCGACGAGGAGCGCTTCGTCGAGCGGGGACACGAGGTTCGCGCCTTCGACGCGCCGTGGGGGCGCGCGGCGGTGCTCGTGTGCGAGGACGCCTGGCATAGTTTCTCGGGAATGCTCGCTGCACTGGACGGCGCGCAGGTGATCTTCCTGTGCGCGGCGGCCCCCGCGCGCGGTATCTGGCCTCGCGGCGACGACGTGCCCGGCCCCGCCAACCTGTCGCGCTGGGAACGCCTCGCGCGCGACGTCGCGGAGGAACACGGCATCTTCGTGGCGCTGGCGCACCTTGTCGGAAACGAAGGGGGCAAGACGTTCGCTGGCGGCTCCATGGTGGCCGGACCGAAAGGCGACTTGCGGCTGCGAGGGCCGCTGTGGGACGAGACCATCCTCACGGTCACGCTGGATACCGACGATCTCCCGCGCGCGCGCTCCGACATGCCGCTGTTGTCCGATCTCGAAACGATGCTACCGCACCTTCTCGGCAATCTCGGCGCCATCGAGCGGCGCGAGCCCGTCGCACTGGAGTACGATCCGGTCGTCGCGCATCATGCCCCGCTGATGCAGCCTCCGCCGCCCGCGGCGATGGCGAGCGCGAACACGCCCGTCGTGCGCGCGGGGTTGGGCGACGGTGCAGGTCCGCCGCCGCTGGCGATCGATGGAAAGCTGGCGACCGGTTGGCTGGTGAACTTCCTGCGCGAGGAGATGCAGCGCCGCGGATTCGCGAAGGCGATCATCGGTATCTCTGGCGGCGTGGATTCAGCCGTCACCGCCTATCTCGCGGTGCAAGCGTTAGGCGCGGGCAATGTCGTCGGGATCCGGCTGCCGTACCGGACGTCCAGTCCGGACAGCCTGGCCCACGCGGCGCTCGTCACCGACGCGCTCGGGGTCGAGTCGCGCACCCTCGACATCTCGGCTGCCGTCGATGGGTATCTCGCCCAGGAGCCTGACGCCGATGGCGCGCGCCGCGGAAACGTCATGGCCCGCACCCGCATGATCGCGCTCTTTGATCTCTCGGCACGGTATCGCGCACTTCCGCTCGGCACCGGCAACAAGACCGAGCGCCTGTTCGGATACTTTACCTGGCATGCGGACGATTCCCCGCCGATCAACCCGCTCGGCGATCTCTTCAAGACACAGGTCTGGGCGCTGGCCCGGCATCTCGGCGTGCCCGATGCCATCGTCAGCAAGTCTCCCTCGGCGGACCTCATCGCCGGCCAGACCGATGAAGGCGATTTCGGAATCAGTTACGCCAAGGCGGACGACATCCTCAACTGGATGCTCAACGGCTACTCGCCGCAGGAGATTGTCGCGCGCGGTTTCGCCGAGTCGGATGTGGAGCTGGTACGCCACCGCTTGTCGAGCACGCATTGGAAGCGGAAGCTTCCCACGGTCGCCATGGTGAGCGCGACGGGCATTGGCGAGTCGTATCTCAGGCCCGTGGACTACTGAGGCCGCATGGGGTCGTCATGAAGCACATGCTGCTGGATTCCATTCGAGAGCTCTTCGCGCCCAAAGCGATTCCTGCCGCGACCACGGGCGAGGCTGCGACGGCGCCGACGGTTGATCCTCTGCATCTCGCGGCATGCGCTCTGTTGCTCGAGATCGCGCATGCCGATGGCGAGCTCTCGGCGTCGGAACGGGCGCACATCGAGAGCACGCTGGAGCGGCATTTCGCGCTGCCGCCGGAGTCGGGGCGCCGCCTGCTGGAACTTGCGGAAGCCGAACGGATGGGGGCAATCGACCACTTTGCGTTCACCTCCATCCTGCGGCGGAATTACGACCTTGGCCAGAAGATGCTGCTCGCCGAGGTGATGTGGGGCCTCGTGCTGGCGGACGGCGAGATCGCGGATCACGAGCATTATCTCACGCGCAAGATTGCCAACCTTCTGGAGCTGGAACCCGGCTATCTTTCGGCAGCGAAGGCCGCGGCGGTATCTCGTCAGTAGAGGTCTTATGTCGGACTCACCAGCATTCGTCAGCCGTCGCCGGGCGTTGCGAGATATCGGCGGGGTCGCGGCGCTGTTCGCAACTGGCTCGCTGCTGAGCGCTACTGCCAGCGGCGCGGAGCTGCTGGCATCGCCGGCCGACGTTTCAGTGCTGCGAGCCAACGCCCCTTCGGAGTGCGCGGAGCACACTGGGCGCGCAGCGGCGCGCGGGGCGAGCACGCATCCGGCACCGCGTGAGCGCTTCGGCTGAGCGTCGCTACTCCCGCACGCGATCGGGATGCTTGGCGGGCGTCCCGGGATGCAGCGGCGTCCATGACGGCGGATCGCTCGCCGGGAAACTCTCTTTGGACGCCTCGTCGACGTCGTCGGGAGGTTTTTGGGGTTCCGGTCCCCGAGACGGTTGATCGCGCGGCTTCCTGCCTTCGGCACGTAATTCCCTGCGGCTCATGGCGTGCTCCTTGGGTTCATGGAAACATGCACCGGCGGCATCGAAAGACACGCAGTTCCTGCTGCTCTGAATCGCGCAAGAATCGGGTGGCTTCCACTCCACCACGGCATGAGATTGAGGGTGTCGCGGGAACGTACCCGCGTCCTCGACTCCTTCGTGAGGCCGCATGACGCTGAATCAGGATTA
The DNA here is from genome assembly GCA_031398865.1 of Gemmatimonadota bacterium. Classification (GTDB taxonomy): domain Bacteria; phylum Gemmatimonadota; class Gemmatimonadetes; order Gemmatimonadales; family Gemmatimonadaceae; genus JANNOC01. The sequence goes on from JANNOC010000509.1 coordinate 7,377, forward strand.
CGTGCGCATCGAGCGCGCCATCGAATATCTGGAAGGCAACTTCCGCGCGCAGCCCGAGCTGGATGACGTGGCGCGGCACGTGGGGTTGAGTCCGTTCCATTGCCAGCGGCTCTTCACGCGCTGGGCGGGGGTCAGCCCCAAGCGCTTTCTCCAGTTTCTGACGGTCGAGCACGCGAAGAGTCTGCTCGCGTCTGATGAGACGGTGCTGAGCGCGACGTACGAGAGCGGGCTGTCCAGCGCGGGGCGGCTGCACGATCTCTTCGTGAGCATTCAGGCGGTCACACCGGGCGAGTATCGCAGCGGCGGTGCGGGCGTCGCGATTGACTACTCGGTGCATCCCACGCCGTTCGGCGATGCGCTCGTGGCGCTGACCGATCGCGGCATCTGCGGCCTCACGTTTTTCGGCCCCAGCTCGCGCGGCGAGGCGATCGCGGAGTTGGAAGCACGCTGGCCGGCAGCGACGCTGCGCGAGTCGGCGCAGGCGACCAGGTCAACGGCCGCTCGCATCTTTGGTCGGCTGCGCGACGATGCCTCGCCGCCCCTCGCGGTGTTGCTGAAGGGAACCAACTTTCAGCTGCGTGTGTGGGAAGCGTTGCTCCGCATCCCTTCGGGGAGCGCGACGACGTACGAGCAGGTGGCGATCGCCGCGGGCGCGCCGCGCTCCATCCGCGCCACGGCGAGCGCCATCGGGGACAATGCCATTGCGTTTCTCATTCCGTGTCACCGCGTGCTCCGCAAGAGTGGCGCGTTAGGCGGCTACCGGTGGGGAACCGCACGCAAGCAGGCGATGCTTGCGTGGGAATCGTCGCATGCGATGGATCGGTTCTCGGCGGTGGGCTGAGGCTTTTGGCGGGGAGCTGTGCCGGGGACGGGGAACGGCGAGGTATCAGTAATCAGTGTTCAGTTATCGGTCGAATCGGTAACCCGCAACCAAACGGCAACTGAACACAACCGCCCTGATCACCAGCAACCAGCAAGTGACGGCCATTCCTTATTATGCCTGGGACAACCGGGGGCCCGGCGAAATGGAAGTATGGATACC
>JANNOC010000522.1:0-2882 GCA_031398865.1 Gemmatimonadota bacterium
CTTGTCAAGCAGGAACCGCATCGCACTCACATCCCCGTAGTAGGCGCACCACCGGACGAGCGGCACGCCGTCTACGGCCACGGCCGTCGCGGGATGGCCTTGGGCGATGTAATCCCAAACCAAGTCGGTGCGGCCGTCGACAATATGCTCAACCAGAGCATCCGGTTTCATGACCCTCTCCGAGTTCTGTCGGTCGAACGGTGTGCGCTTGAGTGGCATTCGCGCTGATCATATTCCGGCGTCCAGCAAGTAGCCCGGCGCGAATGGCCACTCCAAGCGCGTGTTAGACGGCAACTGGTTTGCTTGGTTGACCTGGCGGTTCACGCCAGAGAGTCCAGGCGAGAAGGCACGCACCGCAGAAGACGGCAATATCCGCGACGTTGAACAGATAGAAACGCCAAGAGCCGGTGCCAACATCAATAAAGTCTACGACACCTTGGGGCGTGCGTACTCTGCTGACCACGTTCCCGATTGCTCCACCAAGTACCAACCCGAGTGCAATCCGCCGCCCGGTGGCCGCAGGCGGTGTGAGCCAGAGCATTCGGACGAGAACCAGAGTAGTGGCAACGCCGAGGGCGACCAGGGGCCACCGGCCATACCTTCCAAGTGGAAGCCCCATTGCCGCGTGAGGATTGTAGGCCAAGGTCAACCGGACGACGTCGCCCACTACCGCATGCGGCGTGTGCTCCGGTGACAGGGCCGTGACGGCGAGTTCTTTGGTGGCGCAGTCTACCAGGAGCACCGAGAGCGCAAGTGGCAGGGCGAATCTCAACCTTCGCAACAGCATGAATCCTCCGGTGACTCGTGTTGCCGTCTAACGCTACGGTTCAGCTGCAGCCGAATGAATAGAGCGCGCGAAGCGCGCGTACAATAGCTCGGCTGTCTGCTGCAACCGGTTGTTAGCCAGCATCCAGGTACAGACCGAGGACATAGGTAACACTTCAGACCGAGGACATGGGTAACACTCGGGTTAGATCCGGTTCCGATTGTGTGCCCCGTGCATCCGATAATCTCGCTCATCGAGCCGTCCCAGCAAGAGGCTGCCGAAGTACGCCGACCAGACCCCATCCGCGACCTCATCCAGGCCGATGTATTCCTCCGCCAGCACGTGACTCACATTGACCCATCGGTGATGCCACCGGATGCCGCCGTTGGTCGAGACGTAGCGCGTCTCGAAGTGGCGCGGGTACTCCGGGCTCCGTACGCTCCGCGGATACGGGCGGGGGGACGCGTGATAGTGTGCGGCGGGGGGCTGCTGCCCCAGCGCCTCATGCGGCCGCTCGGTGTTGTACTCCTGCCGAAACACATCAAACCGGCGCTGCTGGCCTCGCATGGAGCCCGCCGCCGGGCGCGTCGCCTCCGCCTTGAGCGTGCGGTGCATCCGTTCATGCCGCCCATTCTGTTCTGGGTGCGCGGGCTCGATCAACTCCGGTGTAATGCCAAGCTTGAGCCACCACACACTCAACGCGGACAGTCGCCCCAGCGCACATGTGGCGAAGGGCGCCCCGTTGTCACTCCGGATGCGATCGGGCAAACCGTAGGTGCGGAAGATTCGCTCCAGGACGCCCCGCGCCCCAAGGCCCGCCGTGGAGGGCAAGCCATGGCACGCCAGCACGTACCGCGAGTAGCCGTCCACCACGGTGAGCGGATAGCAGTACGCGCCGCTGCCGAGTTTGAATTGCCCTTTGAAGTCGATGGTCCACAGCGCGTTCGGCGCATCCATCGGCGTCATCGGCCGGCCCGGATGACCCGGGACTGGACGCCGCCGGCGAGCGCGCACCAGCCCTTCGCGCTTGAGGAGCGCGCCGACGGTGCTCGCGACGGGCCAGTCCTCGCGTCGCGGCTGACGGCGCGCGAGATACGCCAAGAGTTTCCGCGGACCCCAGGTCGGATGCGCCTGCCGCGTGCGCACCACGACGGCGGCGAGCTCTCCATCCAGTCGCGTCGGCGTGGTCAGCGGCCGTCGCGAGTGTTCCGCGAACCCCAGCGTACCATCGGCCTCGAAACGCTGCCACCACTTGTACCCAGTCTTCCGACTAATGCCGAAGCGCGCGCAGAGTTCGGTCATGCTCCAATGACCGCGCGCGAAGGCCTCGACAAAGTCCATCCGCTGTGACATAGGGGTCTCAACTCTCCACGGCATCACACACCTCCTCGGTGCGTGAAACCAACGTGAGAGTGTTACCTATGTCCTCGGTCTATCTGTTACCCATGTCCCCGGCTGGTCACCACCGGCGGGCAAGAAGATCCGAGACTCTCCCTCGTGGGAACACCACTTCGCCTTGCCGTCAAGGCATGAGCCGTGAACGCTGGGAGCCAGCTTTAGCCTCCTTGCGCGGAACGCGTCGATCCGCCGCTGGGTACCAGCACGCGCAGACCATCTGGCTCATCCACCACATGGGCGTCGGCCGGATGTTGAAGGACCACAGCGGCAATCCAGGAATCTGCGTTGGCGGCGCTCGCATTCACAACTCCCCAGAGAGCTACGTACCAGACCATCGATGTGCCCGCCAGCAACCCGATGGCCGCACAGGCCAGCAGACTGAGGCCGACCAACGGCCCGAGTACGACGATCAAGTATTGGCGACGAGTGAACCTGTACCCTGGGGCTTTGGCATAGAACATCCCGCCTCGCGCATAGAAGCCGTACCGTGGTCTAGCACCGAACGCCCGCATAAGAAGGCCGTGCACGCACTCGTGGAGGGCTAGCACGCCGACGATGCCGATCACAAAGACGACGGCATCGCGAGCGCCCCACGCCAACTCGGGTGCCTTTCCAAGGTTCTGAGCCATCCAGACGAAACCCAGGCCGAACACCGCTCCAAGCGGCAGTGCCAGCAAGTTGATCTTGACCAGGCGGCCGGATCCGTCACGGACCCGCC
>JANNOC010000523.1:0-4147 GCA_031398865.1 Gemmatimonadota bacterium
CGCGTCCTCAGTGAGGCCGCTGTAATGGGCAGCATGTGCTTCGAGTACCCCATGGGACCGGTCGGGATTTTTCTCGAGCTCGCCCGCGGCGTATTGGCGAAGCAACTCGTGGACCGTGTAGCGACCGGTGGTGAGGCTGGGCGCCAACAGTGACTTGTTAGCGAGGTTGGCCAGGGCACGTCGTTCAAGATCTATCTGCCCGTAGAGGAGGCAGATCCTCCGCTCAAAGAAGCCGATCCCGTGAGTCCGCCGGAGCGTTCGCAGGGGAAACAGGACTCCCTCGTGCCGGCGTGATGAGCGTCGCTCCGCCGCCGCGGGCGGTTGGGAATGCACGAAGGGGTGCGGACGAGTCCGCACCCCTTCGTCGTACTGGTGAAACCGCGCGTCGTTACGGCGTGGGCCTCAGACTCGCGTAGTACGCCACGGGGTTAAAGCCGCGCGGGTCAATCTCGTAATACCGGTTGTCGACAAAGCGACCGGTCGTTGGGAAGTACGGCGGCGGGTTGGTTGCCGCGCAGCGATCGTAGCTGTACCGCTTGACGAAGCCGGTACCGCCACTGGTGCCAACAGCGCCGCGGCTCTCCTGAATGATGCCGCCGGCGAGACGCATGCAGCCACGCCCCCACACTGTCGCATCGCACGGCTGGGCGGTGGTCGGGCCCGTATTGTAATTCTGCACGCGGTACGAGGTGCTGAGCGCCATCATCACCGAATGCAGGCGGAAATCGCCGGTTTCGTCTGTCGTGCGATACACGGTACCGGTGCTGGCCACATTCTGCGGGGTGAGCTGGGTATTGTCCGCGACCACGATATCACGCGCGGCGACCATGCCGAGGATGTCGCGACACGCCCGCAAGGGCGCGGCCGGGTCGGTCGCGTAGGTCAGGTCGTCCAGGATCACGAGGTACTGGTTCGAGTACAATGTGACGCGGCCGCGCACGACACCGCTCACTGCCGTGGTGCCGTTCACGTACACGACGCCCTTCGCGTTCGGGTTGTACTCGCGGCCGAGCGGATTCAGGTAGGCGCCGTCCAGCGGGCGCGCCGTCGTGATTGCGCCAACCGCTGCACCTGCCCACGCCGTCCACCGTCCCCGGGTGCCAACGGCGGTGAACGTCGAATCCTCGCCGCCAATCTGCTTCTGGGCGTTGGTGAAGGCGGCGCTATTACGCTCGATGGCGACCAGATGTGGATCGCCGCCAGGGTAGCAGCGCGCGTTCAGCCCGCTGCCGTTGGTGGACGACATGATCGTCTGCACATTCGCCGTCGAATGCGCGCTGGTCGCGCCCGTGAGGGTGAGGAACCAGGCAGTGTTGTGAATGGCCATGGGAAAGAACTGCGCCCGCCCGCCGACCATGTGGAAGTCGCCGCAGTTGTAGTTCAGGGAAGCAGCGGTGCGATCGAGCGTTCCGCGCAGCCAGGCTGTCTGGCCGGCGTTTGCGGTGTACACGCGCACGAAGCCTTCGGGACCGTCGAGCGCGTCACCGTCGGCGTTCATGTCGAGGTTGATGAACTCGAGGCGCATCAGGACGCCCGTTTCGGTCAGGCTGTTCGGCGCCGTGAAGCTCAGGTTGCCCGACGCCGCGTAACCCGCAAGCCGCGCCAGCTGCGCTGTGCTCGGCAACGGAATGACCGGCTGGTTGATCTTCGGCGTGATGGCGAAGGTGCCATACTGCTGCCCACTGATGGTGCGTGCCGTACCGACTTCGTCCCGGAAAGAAGCGCCCGTGGTGTTGATGCTGATGACGTCATTCGACCACACGGGACCGTACAGGATGTCGCCGCTGCCGAAGTAAATGGTGCCGAAGCCGCTGGTCTCGCGATTGGACCAGTACGCATACTTGGCGAAGCTTTCCTGTGTCAGCTCGAGCCGCCGCACGGCACGGCCGCCGCGCGGATCGCTGACGTCCGCGACAACACTGGCAAAGCGCCCGAACTGGCCGGTGGTCGAGCCTGTGGGCCCGATGTACAGATTGGTGCGCATCCACGGCACGAGTGTGCCGTCGGCGGCGCGGATCGAGGCGTTGGACTGCAGCGTGTCGAGGCCGGAGTCCGGGAGCGCCATGGCGTCCATGGCCAGCCGGCTCTTGCCCATCGCCAGCGCGGCTTCCGCGGCGTACTTGAGCTCGTGGTCGCGATCGTTGACGCGCGTCAGGATCGCCGAGGTGGACGACATGTAGATCGCCCCCATCGCGAGCGCGGCAATGCCGGTCGTGAAGATGAGGACGAGGATCAGCGCCGAGCCGCGGCGGTTGCCCGCACGGCGGCCGCTCGATCCACGCGAGAAGCGAAGAAAGGAGGTCATGGGATGGTTACCTGCGGGCTGGAGGCGATATCAGACAACTGTGCGGAGCAATCCTGGGCAGCGAGGCCGTAGATCCACGAACCCGACGGGGCCGGGTCTGTGAGCGAATACGACACGGAACCGGCGGCGACGCTCGCGAACGGCTCGCCAAAGGGCAGGGAGACAGCTCGCCGGAAGAGCGCGTAGCGTTCGACGTCGCGCTCGCCAGCGGTTTCGTCGTACGCCGGTGTCCATGACAGCGTGACTTGCCTTGTCGCGGTATCCGCCGTGGCGACGAGGGCCGCCATGAGCAGCGGTGTTTCGCCGCAGGTGGAGCGGTGCATCAGCCCCGCATTCATCACGCGAATGTCGCGTTGGCCCGCGCGCCGCGCTTCGGGACGGCGCGGGTCGCGATAGGCGCTCGTGAGGCGCACGCGGATGATGCGGATGCTGTCCGCCATGCGCGACGAGCCGATGTCATCCGCCGCGTCGTGCATGGCGACGTGGAACAGCGGCAAGGAGGCCTGCGGAATCTCGATCTGCACACCCGCCTGCGTCACCTTGTAGTAGCGGAACACCGGCTCGTTGGCCGGCATGATGAGGCCACGAACGACCACTTCGGGTGTCGCGGAGTTGGCGCGGCGCATCAGGCGGAACTGGCCGGGGGTCTGCGGATCGGCCTCCGTCCAGAACGACACCGTCTCAGCGCGGCTCGGCACTCCGCGGGGCTCGCGATAGTTCGAATCCGGGTACATGCGCACGCTGTTGGGCAGCGTGATTCGATTGGTGTTCAGAAGCGACGCAACCGTCACCGGGTTGGCGTCGGGGTCTATGTAGACCGAGCCGAGATCGGCGCCGGAGAGACTGACGAGATCGCCATTGAAAGTGATCGCGTTGCTTGCCGCCTGTACGATGAGGGGCTGCGCATCCGGGAGGTTCACGCCGCCGGCCATGCGCAGGTCCTTTTCCACGGCGGTTAACCCGAATAGCGCGTTCTGCTGCGCGTCCGAACGTCCGGCCTGGTCACTCACCGCGTTGCCTTGCACCTGGAAGAACGGGATCGTCATCCCCATGATGAGCAGCAACAGGGTGATGGCGATCATCATTTCCAGCAGCGTGAAGCCGCGGCGATCGGGAGACAGCGCGTTCGAGAGATGTCGCATGGGGAATGACTCCTAGAACACGCTGATGACGGTGGTCTTGCGCACAGGCGCGCGGAGCACGGGCGACGTCACTTCGACGGTCACAATGGTGTAGTCGTCCAGATCGGCCGGCTGTCCCCCGACGCGGTTGACGATGGTCCGCCGCGTGAATGTGCGCGGGTACAGGGGAATGTTGATCTCCGTTCCCGAGAACGTCGCGGGAATGGTGGTATACACGGTGGCGGACTTGACCTGCTCCAGGCGGTTCGCGGCCAGCTCCACGGCCTGCGAGCGGAGCGTGTCGTCCGCAACGTTGCGCGTGAAGCGGGCGATGAACGACCCCATCGCGAGCATGGCGCTCACGAGGATCGTCAACGCGATGACGACCTCGACGAGCGTAAAGCCGCGGCGCGGGGTGGTGCGCCGGACGGAACGGTGGCTGCGGCTGCGCATTATAGGCCTCCCTGCTTCCACGTGGAGTAATTCACCAGACGGTACCAGTCCACGCGCCCGGTCGAGTGTGTGACCGCCAGGGCACGGCTGTGTCCCGCCTGTCCTTCCACGGTCCCGAGATAGACTTCAAGAGCGCCGCTCGCGGCGCCGTTACGGTGAAAGATGAGGCTGGGCATTCCCGCCACCGTCGGTACGTTGGTGCCGACGAGACGCTGCGTTTTCGAAGCGCTGAACGCACGTGTCTTAACGCTTGCCGGCATGCTGGCCG
>JANNOC010000619.1:0-8569 GCA_031398865.1 Gemmatimonadota bacterium
TGGCTGCCCACAACTTCGCGGGAGAATGTAATCCGGCTCTCGATGGAGCGGTCGGAGTGTCGGAGTGGCGGTGTCACGAACTCCGTCCATTCGGCCGTCCGCGTCTTGGAGCGAACGAGCGTCGTGGCGGTGTCGAGCCACTGCCGCACGGAGGGAGCGTCGAGGTACACCATCGCGACAGAATCACCGTCCGTTGCCACGACTTCGATGCGCGCGGCGTTGACCGTGATTTTCACGAAGCCGCGCCCAATGGCGTAGTCGCCGATCACCAGCGGCGCCTCCAGAGCAGTCGCGGACGGCGTCTGGGCCATCGCGGTGTTCGAGGCAGCGGAAAGCGCCGCGCCAACGCACAGCGCGAGCAGCAAAGACGAGCGGGGGAGAACGCGCATCATGGGACACTCATTGCAACGGGTGGGGGAGCGTGAGCAGTCACGCTGCTACGAGAAAGACGCTCCAGGTATGCCCTTGGTGACAGTGCAAGAGCGCGGCCTTCCCTGCGCTGCCTCCCTTGGCCGACAACGCGCCATGGCGGTGACGCGCGTCACAAAGATCAAGGCGTGACCGATGTCCCGGTGATCGGCTCTCCGCGCTCCGCGATGGTGACTATCCTTGCCAACGTCGCTTGACGTGGGCTTGCCGCGTTCTCGACATTCGACCATGGCATGGACTCCCCTCGCGCGCGCCTGGCGATATCTCATCGGTCCGATGCGGCGCGCGGCACGCCGTCGCATGGATCGCGTGGCGATGCGGGCAGTGCACCGCGCGGGTGCGCACGTAGACCGCTTCAAGCTCACCGGCAAACCCTTCATTCGGGCCGGATTGCTGGCAGACGATGCTGTCGCGCGCGCGGTGCGCGAGCATGCGAACGAGCGTGGTGAGCGGGAAGCGCACGTCTGGCATCGAGTCGAGGAGTATATCGACGAGATCGTGCCGTTCTTCAACATCATCGCGTATTACCAGATCGGCTATCGCGTGAGCCGTGCGCTGCTCAGCCTGTTCTACAAGGTCAGCGTCGAGCATGCCAGCCCGAACGCCCTCCGCGGGATGCCCAGAAACGCGGTTGTCATCTACCTCATGAATCACCGCTCCAATGCGGACTACGTGCTCGTCGGGTACGCGCTGTCGGGACGCGTCGCCATATCGTACGCGGTCGGCGAATGGGCGCGCGCCTTTCCGCTGGAATACATCTTCAAGAGCTTCGGCTCCTACTTCATTCGCCGGAAGTATCGCGAGGCGCTGTATCACACGGTGCTCGAGCGATACGTGCAGCTCATCACGCGCAATGGCGTAACGCAAGGCATCTTTCCGGAAGGCGGTCTGACGCGCGACGGCCGGTTGCAGCCACCCAAGGTCGGCCTGCTGGACTACATCATCGGCGTGGGGCGCGATCCGAACTTCCGCGCGCGCATGTTCGTGGTCCCGGTCGCCATCAACTACGACCGGGTGCTCGAGGACCGCACGCTGATCCGCGAGCTGCGCGTCCGCGAAGGCGGCGCCCGACCCTCGCGCTTCACGCAGCTCGGCGAGGTGCTGTCCTACGTGGGCTGGAATCTCGCGCGGCTCCTGGGCCGGCGGTGGAAACGCTACGGTCGCGCCGCGGTCACCATTGGGGATCCCTTTCCTCTAGGGCCCTGGTTCGACGCGCAAAGCGCGGGCGGTGCGGGGCTTTTCGACCTGACACGCCCCGAGCGACTCGCGCGCGTCCAAGCACTCGCCGACGATGCGATGAGGCGCATCGGCGCGCTCGTGCCGGTCACCCCGGTGCCGCTCGCGTGCGCGGCAATCCAGAGTGTTGGGTCGGACTTTATCCCGCGCGCACAGCTTCTGGCGCGGATGACTGAGATGCGTGACGTGCTCGTGGAGCTCAACGCGCGCGTCATCAGGGGGGAAGGCTCCATCGAGGAGATCTTCGACCGCGCATGGCGCATGCTCCGCATGCGGCACGTACTCGTCGAAACAGGCTCGGGCTTTGCCCTCCTTCCGCGCGGCCGCGAACTCGTGAGCTATTACGCCAACAGCATCGCGCACCTGCTGGGGCCCTTCGAGCGCGGGATTCGGGAACGCGACGCGTTAGAGGTGACCGTCGCGATGGGAGGGTGAGGGCCGGTGAGCGGGGAGCGGGGGCGGGGAGCGGGGGCGGTCGAGCACTGAAACCGAGAACGAATCCGAGCTGCACACGCCGCAAGCTCGGCACATGAACTGATGGTTGGAGCGCTCACTGGCGGCGACGAGCGGCTCGTCGTATCGTAGTCGCGTTTGGCTGCCGTCGTTTTCTGCCTCGCCACTCTTTCGACGCGGATATTGCCATGACGTTGGCGTTCCTCCCCCTGCTCGCGCTGGCCGCGTTCCCGCCCGCGCCCTCCGCCGACTCGGTGCCGCTGTACACCGACCTCGGCGAGCACCGCAAGACGATCTCGACCCGAAATGCGCAGGCGCAACGCTACTTCAACCAGGGGCTGCGTCTCGTCTACGCGTTCAACCACGGGGAGGCGATTCGCGCATTCCAGGAGGCCGCGCGGCTCGACCCGAATTGCGCGATCTGCCAGTGGGGGATCTCGCTCGCATATGGGCCGAATATCAATCTGCCCATGGATTCGGCGAGTGCGGTGCGCGCGTACGCCGCGCTGAGACGCGCGCAGGCATTGCTGCCGAAAGCCAGCGTGTCGGAGCGGGCATACATTCGGGCGCTCTCCGCGCGATATATCGCGACGCCGCGAACGGAGCGGGCCGCGCTCGACGCCGCGTATGCTTCCGCAATGCGCACGCTCGTCAGGCGGTATCCCAACGACCTGGATGCGGCGACGCTGTACGCCGAATCCAGAATGGATCTGCGGCCGTGGCGGTACTGGACCCGCGACGGCACACCCGAGCCTGGAACGCGGGAGGTCGTCTCGCTGCTCGAGAGCGTGATCCGCCGCAATCCGCGCCATCCCGGGGCGTGTCACTACTACATCCACGCTGTCGAAGCCGTGACTCCTGAAAAGGCAGTCCCGTGCGCCGAGCGCCTGGCGGCGCTGATGCCGGGTGCCGGTCATCTCGTGCACATGCCCGCCCACATCTACATCCGCGTGGGGCGGTATGCGGACGCCATCCGCAGCAACGAGCATGCGGTGCATGCGGACGAGACCTACCTCACGAGCGAAAAACCGCAGGGGGTGTACCCGATCGCGTACTATCCGCACAATCGGCACTTCCTGTCGTTCGCGGCGATGCTGGCGGGACGCTCGGCGTTGTCGGTGGACGCCGCGCGCTCGATGGTCGGAAAGATGTCGGTGGACGTGGCGAGGCAGGTGCCGCCGGTGGAGCCCTTGCTGCCACTCCTCCACCTGATCCTCGCGACCTTCGGACGCTGGGACGAGGTGTTGGCGGAGCCACAGCCGCCCTCGGATCTGCGCCAGGCGACCGGGCTCGTCACGTACGCACGTGGCCTGGCCTTCGCGGCGACCGGGCGTGCATCGGACGCAGCGGCCGCGCTGGATACGGTTCGCGCGATCGCATCGGCGGTGCAGGGGGACAACAAAGAGGTGATGCAGATCGCGGTGCATGCGTTGTCCGCGGATATCGCGGCGCGCGCCGGGAGGCTGGACGAAGCGGTCGAACAGTATCGTGCCGCGATGGCCATCGAGGACGCGATGATGTACATCGAGCCCCCGCTGTGGCACCAGCCCATCCGTCACTCGTTAGGCCCTCTCCTGCTGAAGGCCGGCCGCGCCGCGGAGGCCGAGCGGCTGTTCCGTGAAGATCTCCGGCGCTTTCCGGAGAATGGGTGGTCGCTCTCGGGATTGGCGTCGGCCCTGCGCGCGCGCGGTGCGACCGCCGAAGCGGAGGCGGTGGAAGCGCGTTTCAGGAAAGCCTGGGACGGGGCGGACGTGAAGCTGACGGCGTCGGCACCGTAAGCTCCCTCGTCGGGTAGTGGGTCGGTCCTGGCCCACTCCCCCGATGCCGGCCGTGGGTCACTTTGAAGACCCACGACCCCGCTGTCGGTTCACTTGACCGACACGCACCCCCCGCCTATCTTGCAAGTCTCTCCCGCCCAACATTTGGGCGGATTTTTCGTGTCGATCCATAGTACATGCCGACAATCAATCAGCTCGTTCGACAGAGCCGCCGCGACGTCGAAAAGAAGGAAAAGGCGGGCGCGCTCAAGTCCAATCCCCAGAAGCGCGGCGTCTGCACGCGCGTGTATACCACCACGCCCAAGAAGCCGAACTCCGCGTTGCGCAAAGTCGCGCGCGTCCGCCTCACGAACGGCTTCGAGGTCACGGCCTACATCCCCGGCGAGGGACATAATCTGCAGGAGCACTCCATCGTGCTCATTCGCGGCGGCCGCGTGCGGGATCTTCCGGGTGTCCGCTACCATATCGTTCGCGGATCGCTCGATGCATCGGGCGTCAACGGCCGCAATCAGAGCCGCTCGAAGTACGGCACCAAGAAGCCCAAGGCGGGCGCCCCGGCTGGAGGGAAGAAGAAGTGAGTCGCCGCAAGAGTTCCGTGAAGCGCACCATCCTGCCGGATGCGCGCTATGACAGCCAGACTGTCTCCAAGTTCATCAATGCCCTCATGCTGCAGGGGCGCAAGTCCACCGCCGAAGGGATCTTCTACGGCGCTATGGACCTGGTCGAGGCGCGTACCAGCCAGCCCGGCGTGAACGTCTTCAAGGCGGCGCTGGCGAACCTCAAGCCTGTTGTCGAGGTGAAGAGCCGCCGCGTCGGCGGCGCGACATATCAGGTGCCTGTGGAGGTTCGTCCCGAGCGCCGCAGTGCCCTCGCGATGCGCTGGCTGATCAGCTTCTCCCGCGACCGCAGCGAGAAGTCCATGGCGGAGAAGCTCGCCGCCGAAGTGATCTCCGCGTCGAAGGGCGAAGGTAACGCCGTCAAGAAGAAGGAAGACACGCACCGCATGGCCGAAGCCAACAAGGCGTTCGCGCACTATCGCTGGTAGCCGCGAGAGCGACGTCACGAAGGAGCCCCGCCGAGCCCTGCGCAGGCGGGGCTCTTTCTTTCTCGGTCAGCCGGTGCCGGCCAGTCCCGCTTTTCAGGCCCGCGTTTCAGTCCCGCTCCTCCACTTCGCGGCACAGTTCATGACTACGTAGAGAGCCTACACATCGTCGAGGTGACCCATGGGCGGCAAGGCTTCCAACAATCTCAAGAGCAATCGGCCCGAGTCAGGCGGGGCCGATAAGAAAGAGCGGCAGGAAAAGTCCGGTCTCCTCGATCGGGAGAAGAACGAGTTCGCGACGGCGCAGAAAGAGAAGGAAGATTCCGTTCCCGAGGATCACAGCACCTCGAAAGGCAACGGACAGAGCGGCGACAAAGGCGAGCTGCACTAGCGCGCCGAACGCAACGCGAACATCGACACAGCCACCGGTCCGTGCGATTGGTGGCTGTGTCGTCTGGGCGGTGAGACCCCTCCGGCGCGAGATAGCGAACGCCGGTGCGACGGTTTGTACACTGCCGCTAGCGATGGTCGGCTCCTTGCACCGAACCACCGCATGACCGACCCCGCTGTTCCACCGCGCGCCCGTCGCTGGCCGCGCTGGACGCCGCTTCTCGTTGGCGTGCTGCTCGTACTCCTGGCGATGGGCTATTGTCGTGACCGCCTGCGCGGCGCGCTTCTCCCCGACCGCGAAGGACGCACACAGATCTCGCATGCGCTCGTCGTCGAGCGCGTGCAGGCGGTGGCCAAGCTGCTCACCAGCGAGACGACGATCCGCGACGTTGTCGTGTACGAGAACACGTGGCTCAATTCCACGAAGCGATCGCTGGTGGTCGTGACGGGCAAAGTGCTCGCGGGAATCGACCTCGGCACCGGCGCCGACGTGAGTATCGATCATGCCGCCAGGAAGATCGTGGTTACCGTGCCCGCGGCGACAGTGCTCGGCGTCGAGATTCTCAATCTGCATACATACGACGAGCGTGGAGGGCTGTGGAACCCCTTCCGTCCTGGTGACCGTGACCGGATTCACGCTCAGGTGCGCGCGCAACTCATGCGCGCCGGTCGTGATCTCGCCGTCGTGGAGCACGCCAATCGAAGCGCCAAGGCGCTGCTGGAGACGCTGCTCGCGACCGACGGCTACACGGTGGAAGTGATCATCCGTGCCCCGCGCACACTTCCGGCGGCCGGATGAGGCACCGGCAAGCGACAGCCGTCCGTGATCCCGCGGGTCACCGTCCGTGCAACGCCGTCGTCGCGTCGCGTCCGACGATCTGGATGTCCCGGGAGGTGCGCGCTTCCGTGCCGTCAGCGGCGGTGACCACCAGCGTGATCCGGTAGAGGCCGGGGGATCGGTCGCCGAGGTCGAGTGCCACGGCGCTGGCCGCGACGTGCTCGAGCGCGTGGCGCGGATCGAGTGCGGCGCTGGCGCGCAGCCGCACCGCGACTGGAAGGGGTCGTTGACTGACGCGCAGGAGCTCCGCGACGCGGCGTACGGCACCGGCGTGCAGGCGATCCAGATGCAGTGCCATGTCCAACGAGCCCCCCGGCACGAAGCGCGAGTCGTACACTTCCCAGAAGAGCGCGACGCGCGCTCCACGCGCGAGCGTTGTGGCACCGAGGGCAGCGGGCAATGCACTTTCCAGGGCGCCCGGCAGCGACTCTCCTGGTTGCAACAGCAACAGGTCGGAGAGTCCCAGCCCCGGATGCGTGAGTGACGCGGAAGGACGCATGCCGAAGCGTGCTCGAGCGGCGGCTTTCTTCGCCGTCGCACGAACTTCGAGACTCACCACGTGAGGTTCCGGCACAACGAGCTGCTGCAGCACGGCACGTGCTGCCGTGGTGCGAACCACCGCGAGCGACGGCGCGCGATCGGCGGCGCTGGACAGAACGAGCGCGGCATCCAGCGGCTGCCGGGCCAGCACCGTGTCCGCACTGACATCGAAAATCGCAGCCACCAGCATCGAGTCGCCGCGCCGGAAGCGCGCTATCTGGTATGGCAGCGCGGCGATGTACCGGGCGTATCGTGTTGCATAACGAGTATGTCCCGGGGCCGTGGCAAGATTCCAGTCCGCGTCCGTGGCATCGTAGGGGCTCTCCAACGCCTGTGTCACGGGAACAAAAACGAAGCTCGGCGCCTCTTCGTGTCCGCGCACGACGTCAACCGGGCTGCCCATGGCACTGCTTTCGCGCAGCCGATCGCGCGACCACGCAATGGGCCAACCGTATCGGACTGCCATGATGTGCTGGTCGCTGCCCCATGATCCATGCGGGTTGCGCGACGGCTGCAACATGCGCGACTGCGTCACGCGGGCGTAGTGCTCGGTGCGCGCATCATTCGCCTCCGCTGCCTGAAAGGGACGTGTCAGCCACCAGAACCGATCGGCCAGCGCTTCGCGTTCAGCGCAGTTCCCGGCGCGGTACCGCTTGGCAAAGGATCCCTCGATCAGGTGACTCACGTCCGTCCAGCGGCAGCGCTCCTCGTCAGGCATCGCTCGAAGCGCCGACGTAAACGCGGAATCCGCACGCGTGTAAGCGCCGGCGCCATGCAGGGCGAAGCCTCGGAGTGCCGCGCACCACCAGCGCGTCGCACCGCACTGGATCGCAACGGCCTCGGCGTCGCTGAAGCGCGCCGCTTCCACGAGATAGCGCACACGTTGTCCCGCGATCCATGCATCGCCGGCACGGCGGGCGGCGAGTGAATCCAGCGTACGCAGCAGCGCCAGGCGCGCCGTGGCGGTGCGACGCGGCTCCGGTGGCGGCGGTGGCTCCTGCCCCGTGTACCAGTAGCAGAAGCGGCCCACACGCACGTCGCACGGACCGTGTCCGGACAGCGACGGCAGGTGCTGTTTGCGCACCCGTTCAAAGCGGTCCTGTGCCTGGATCGCGCGGCGCCGGTCCGCGAGCGAGTCCGCGCGCGTTGGCTGTGGGATCTGCGCGCGCATCTCTGCGTGAGTGGCGAACGCAAGCCCGATCCACGCGGCGACAAGCATCATGCTTCGAGCATACCGTCGCTCTCGCCGATTCGGAAGACGAGAGGGCGCAGGACGCGGGGTGACCGACTACTATTGGAGATGCCTTTCAACTCCTTCGGGCTCGATGCCAGCCTGCTGCGCGGCATTCGCGAGCTCGGGTATACTCGACCCACACCGATACAGAACGAGGCCATTCCTCCCGCGCTTGCGGGACGCGACGTCCTCGCTTGCGCGATGACCGGCAGTGGCAAGACCGCGGCGTTCCTGCTTCCTATTCTGCACCGCCTTCTGGGCAGCTCACGCGGCACCACGCGCGTCCTCGTGCTCACGCCCACGCGCGAGCTTGCCGCGCAGATCGAGCAGCACCTGCGCGAGCTCGCCGTGCACACACCGCTCACCGGCGCAGCGGTGTTCGGCGGCGTTGGCATGGGGCCGCAGGAGCATGCCTTTCGCAGCGGCGTGGATTTCGTGATCGCCACCCCGGGTCGGCTACTCGATCACATGCAGCAACCGTACGCGAAAATGAGCGGGTTGCAGTATCTGGTGCTGGACGAGGCGGACCGCATGCAGGACATGGGCTTTCTCCCGGATATCAAGCGCATCCTCAAGCAGCTTCCGACCGCGAAACGCCAGACGCTGTTCTTCTCGGCAACGATGCCGGA
>JANNOC010000641.1:0-3279 GCA_031398865.1 Gemmatimonadota bacterium
CGCGCAGGGCCACCGCGCAGGCGGTGGCGCCATCGCAGTCGTAATCGGCGACGATGCAGATTCGCGTCTGCGCCGCGATCGCGTCGGCCAGCAGCGTGGCCGCGGCGCCCGTGCCCTGCGACGTCCGGCGTCGAAAACGGCACGTTGTTCTCGTGCTTGCACGCCACGACGCACGCCTGGCATGCCGTGCAGCGATCGAGATCGATGACGAGGCCCCACCGTGGCATCAGCGTTGTCTTCCGGTGCTCATACGCGTATTACCCTCACGTCACAGGGCGACTCGAACCCATTCGCACCGCACAGTCGCCTGAGGTCCTGGTTCATGAAACGGGCCCAGCGGCCGCCGCCACTGACAGCGGGCACGAACGAGACCGCCACGCAGTCGCCGTGCACCGACGTGTGTCCGACGGGCGCGACTTATCTGAATCCCGAAGGCATCGTCGCCCAGGTCTATCCACGGTGCATCGGGTGTCGATACTGCGCGAACGCGTGCCCTTACGCGGCGAAGGTATTCAACTGGACTGCGCCTGAATGGCCAGACAGCATGCTGGCGATGCGAAATCCGGATGTCTCGGTCCGATCGAACGGCGTCATCGAGAAGTGCACGTTCTGCCATCACAAGCTCATGAACGCGAAGGAACGCGCGCGAGCCGAAGGACGAGAGCTGAGCGCCGATGACTACGTGCCCGCATGCGTGCAGACCTGCCCGCCCGAGGCGATGGTGTTCGGCGATCTCGACGATCCACACAGCGCGGTGGCGGCGCTCGCGGCAAGTCCTCGCGCGTTCCGCTGGATGGAGGATCTCGGAACGAAACCAAAGGTTGTGTACCTGCGTGAGGGAGAGTGACGTGAACGGCAGTGCACGCGCGACCGAGGACGCGATTCTCGCTGGAGTGCTGACGGTCGGCCGCGATTTCAAGCGGTGGGCGGCGTTCCTCGCGTGCGTCGTGCTCTGGGCCGTGATCGCATGGATGTGGCAGCTCTATTACGGCCTGGGCGCGACGAATCTGGGCCGGCCGGTGTACTGGGGCCTGTACATCACGAATTTCGTGTTCTTTATCGGCGTGTCCCATGCCGGCACGCTCATCTCCGCGATCCTGCGGCTCGTCCACGCCGAATGGCGACGGCCCATCACGCGGATGGCCGAGGTCATCACCGTCCTGGTGCTCTTCTTCGGTGTGGGCAACGTGCTGCTCGATCTCGGGCGGCCGGACCGCGCGCTGAACGTGATCAGAACTCCGCACCTCCGATCGCCGCTGCTCTGGGACGTCATGAGCATCAGCGTATACCTGACGTGCAGCACGATCTACCTGTTCCTGCCGCTGATTCCCGATATCGCGCTCTTGCGCGATCGAACGACCGGCTGGCGTCACACATTCTACGAGCGCCTCGCGCTCGGCTGGACAGGAACGCCGCGCCAATGGCACCGCCTGGAGCGGGCGATCGGTGTGATGGCCGTCCTCGTCATTCCCGTGGCGGTGTCGGTTCACACGGTCGTATCGTGGGTGTTCGCGATGACGATTCAGCCGATGTGGCACTCGTCGATCTTCGGGCCGTATTTCGTCGTCGGAGCGATCTTTTCGGGTATCGCCGCCATCATCACGGCGATGGTGATCGTCCGGAAAGCATACGGACTTGAAGCGTACCTGAAGCCGATCCACTTCAACAATCTCGGGCTTCTGCTCCTCGTGATGGCGTGCCTGTGGTTCTACTTCACCTTTGCGGAGCATCTCACGGCCTGGTACACGCAGCAGCCGGCCGAGATTGAGGTCTTCGATGCGAAGCTCTTCGGCCACTACGCGCCGCTCTTCTGGGCGATGGTGCTCTTCTGCTTCGTGATTCCGTTTCCGATTCTGGCCTACTCGCGCACGAGGACGATTGCCGGAACGCTCATCGCCTCGATTTCGATCAACATCGGCATGTGGCTGGAGCGTTTCACGATCGTGGTGCCCACGCTGGCGAATCCGCGAGCGCCCGTGCACACGTTTTTCTACCACCCGAGTTGGGTGGAATGGTCGCTGATGGCCGGCTGTTTCGCGGCCTTCGCGCTGCTCTACATGGGCTTTACGAAACTCTTTCCCATCATTTCCATCTGGGAACTCGACACGGCACCAGCCAAGGCGCCGGCAGGCGAAAGCGTCCTGAGGCCGGTGGAGGCATGATGCAGCGCCGGGGTGTTTCGTGCGTCGCCGTGGTTGTCGCGATATGGGCGGCCTCAATCGCGCTCGTCGCGCAACGCGCGCGCGACCGCGAAGGGGTGGCGCTGTCGATCGAGCTGCCGGACAACCCGACCGCGGGCGCGCGCCTGTTCGTGGAGAAACAGTGTGTGCGGTGTCACGCCCTCGGACCCGACGAGCCGCGAATCGGGCCCGATTTGAGCCGCATTCAGTTCAGAGGCAGCGTGCTCGATCTGGCCGGGGCGCTCTGGAATCACGCGCCCATGATGCGCGAGAAGATGGCCGATCTCAAGATCCAGCCGCCCGTGCTGAGCAGCCGCGAGATGGCCGACCTCATCGCGTTCCTGACGGTGTACCGGTACTACCTCACCGAGATCGGCCAGCCGGGGAGTCCACTGGCGGGCAGGCGCGTGTTCGATGCGAAAGGCTGTTCGTCGTGCCACGGCGATCGCACCGCGTGGGACAAGCCGGGACCAACGCTCGATCGGTATCGCGGCCGGTTTTCGGCGATATACCTCGCCCAGACGATGTGGAATCACGGACCAGAGATGGCGGCTGTGATGCGTCGGCGTGGCGTGCCCCGGCCGAAATTCGCAGGCCGCGAGATGGGCGATCTTCTCGCGTACCTGCAAGTGGGAAATGGCGCCACGACGCTGGACGAGCGCGTGTACTTCGAGCCAGGGAGTCCGCGTCGCGGTCGGGAGTTGTTCGCGGGGAAGCGATGCAACACGTGTCACGCGATCGCCGGCGTGGGGGGCTCCGTGGGCCCGGATCTCGGCGCGCGTGGACGCGAGCCCGTGCGCTCCGTGTCGGAAATCGCCGGCCTGATGTGGAATCACAACCAAGAAATTTCCGCCGCGCAGAAACGCCGCGGCCTCGCACGGGTCACATTCTCCGGACAGGAGATGGCCGACATCATCTCTTATCTATACTTCGTGAACTACGCGAACGTGACCGGCGTGCCGGCGCGCGGCCGCAAGCTATTCGCGGACAAGTGCTCGACGTGCCACTCCGTCGACGGCAGTAAGGGCGTAGGGCCGGATCTTGGTGCCGTGCCGCAGCTCGACAATCCGATCGCCATCTTCTCGGACATGTGGAACCA
>JANNOC010000693.1:0-3591 GCA_031398865.1 Gemmatimonadota bacterium
TCGCCGTACACGATGCCCAGTGCGGTCAACGTGAGCACAGCAAGCCGGCGGCTGCGGGGATCGGGATCCGCGTGCTGGTAGTGTGGGGCGGGCGACGTCGGCGGGTGCGACCCGGTCGGCGTCATTCCGCGACGCTCCTCCCCCTCGGCCGGCGTGCCGGCAGCGGGTGGTGTCGCATCGGGGAGGGGCGCACGCAGGGAAGGGTCGGACACTCGGCGCTCATCGATCTGTCGATTACGGGAAAACACAGCGCCGCTCTGGCGCAACCGAATATAGCCGGAAGCAGCGTGACGGCACGCTAGTGACCGCGCCTGCGTCGCCGCGAAAGACACCGTGAGAGAAGCGTAGGGCAGACTTGACATTAGTGGACCCGAACTAGATATTTAGGCTGCACTAAGATTCTGCTGCCGTCGTTCTCTGGTCATGCACACCGGGCCCCTCGAAAGAGTCGCCATGCGAACCCGTCCGTTTTTCGTCGCACTGGGTTTTACCGTCGACGTTGCCGTCCTCGCCTGCTCCGAACTCGCCACGCAGGCTGCGGAGAGTGGCGACGTCTTCGACGCCCCGGTCCCGGGGCTGACTGGCGCGGAAGAGGCCGCGTTCGCTCGAGGCGACGCCGAATTCAGCCGCCGCTTCGCGCCGAACACCGGCCTGGGCCCGATCTTCAACAACGCCTCCTGCTTCACGTGTCACAGCGGGGATGGGCGGGGTCGGATCGAGAACGCGCTGCAGCGCATCGGTTCAGCGGACGATGACCTGCTCGCCGCCCTCGGCGGGCCGCAGATTCAGGACAAGGCGGTGCACGGCGCCGAGTTCGAGCGCGTCCCGGAAGGCGTGGCGGTGTCCGTGCGGTTGCCGCCCCCGGTGTTCGGTATGGGCCTCATCGAGGCAATTCCGGACGCGACCATCCTCGCGCTGGCGGATCCTGGCGACAGGAACGGTGACGGCATCTCAGGGCGCCCCAACGTCGTGACCAGCCCTGACTTCATTCCGCCTAACGAGCTAGGGGGTGGCAGCGGCCCCAAGCTCGGACGCTTCGGACGCAAGGCGCAGGTGAGCAGCCTGCTCTTGCAGGTCGTGGCGGCATACCACCAGGACATTGGCGTCACGTCCGATTTCCTGCCCCTCGAGAATCGCAACCCGCTCTCGAGCGTGCCGGTCGAGGCCGCGGACAGGGCCATCGACCCAGAGATCCCGGCGGCCGTGGTGCAGGCGGTCGTGCACTATGTTCGCACGCTCGCTCCTCCTCGCCCCGGCGAGATGACTCCGCGTCGCGACGAGGGGCGCCAGCTCTTCACGTCTGCGCGATGCAGCAGCTGTCACGTCGCGACGCTGCTGACGGGGACGCATCCAATCCGCGCGCTCTCCAACCAGCAGGTCACGCTGTACTCCGACCTTCTGCTGCACGACATGGGCGACGCGCTCGCCGATAACCGCCCGGATGCCAGCGCGAACGGACGGGAGTGGCGCACCACGCCGCTGTGGGGCCTGCGGCTCATGCGGCAGTTCCTGAATGGCCAGGCCTTCCTGCTGCACGATGGACGGGCGAGCAGCGTCGAGGACGCGATTTTGCTTCACGGCGGCGAGGCGAAGGCGGCGCGCGATGCATTCGCCGCAATGACGCCCGTGCAGCGCGCTGCGCTTCTTGACTTCGTCGAGTCGCGCTGATGTCCCTGCCATCGGTCAACGCGGGGCACGAGATCGCGCGGCGGGAGTTCGTCGGGTGGTGTGCGTGCGCTCTGGCTGCGGCCGCGGTGGGCGGCTGCGCGTCGCTCGCGACGCGCAGCGTCACTCCTACTGATGGGCGACTGGAATTGGCGCTGATGCAGTACCCCGAGTTGCTCGAACCGGGCGGCTCGCTCAAGATTCGCCCCGAGGGGCAGAACGAAACCCTCTACGTGCTCGCCCTCGGCGACGGCTCGTTCAGCGCGCTGTCGCCGATTTGCACGCACCTCGGCTGCACCGTGGAGATCGAGGGATCGCGACTCGTGTGCCCCTGCCACGGATCCACGTACGACAGGGCGGGCACTGTGCTCAAGGGCCCGGCACCACGGGCGCTAGCTCGCTTGCGCACGCACGTCTCGGCCGACGGCGTGCTCACCATCGAGCTCGGGAACCGGACATGATCCTCCGAAGTTTGCGTCACGTCGTCCTGCTCGGTACCGTGCTCGGTACCGCGCTCGGCACCACGCTCGCCGCCTGTGCCATGCCGCTCATAGCGCAGGAGCGCGACAGCACGCGCCGCGCCGCAGACTCGACGCGCCGCGCGCCGGATAGCACGCGCGCGTCCGAGCCATTCGTGCGCGGTGGCGTTTACGACAAGCCCTATCTCACGCGCCTCGCCGGACGCACCGCGATCGGCGGCTACGCCGAAGCGCATGCACGATACCAGCGAGTGGACGGGCTGCGCGACGAAGCCGGATTTGAGGCAAAGCGATTCAACCTCTTTGCCAACGCCCGTGTGAGCGACTATGTGCGCTTTGGCGCCGAAATCGAATTCGAGGACGGGGCCGACGAGATCCTGCTCGAGTATGCGGCGATCGATGTCCGGATCCATCCGTCGTTCACGGTACGCGGCGGAATGATCCTGTCGCCTCTGGGCAAATTCAATCTGGCGCACGACAGCCCGATGAACGAGTTCACCGATCGCCCACTCGTCTCGACGGAATTGCTGGGTGTCGCGCTCTCGGAGCCCGGCTTCGGCGTTCTCGGTCAGTTCCGCGCGGGACGGTCTGGCCGGCTGACCTACGAGGTGTATGCAACCAACGGATTTCACGACGGACTGATCCTCGACTCCGAAGACGGTACGCGCATCCCGCTCGGCCGCCGGAACTTCGAGGACAACAACAGTTCGCCCGCCATGGTGGGACGCTTCGCGTGGAGTCCACGCGTCGGTTACGAGATCGGCGTCTCGGCGCATCATGGCGCGTACAATACGTTCGACATCGAGGGCGCGCGAGTCGATAGGCGACGGTACCTGACGATCGGCGTTCTGGATGCCGAGGCCACGCTTTTGGGTGTCCGGTTGAGCGGCGAAGCCGCGCGCGCGGCGCTCGACGTAACAGAGGGACTGCGCGGCATCTACGCGTCGGCGCAACGCGGCATCTATCTCGAAGCCGTGCGCGATTTCGGGCGAGGGTGGGTGCGGACGGCCCCGCAATCGACCTTCGCGATAAAGACGCGATTCGACTACATGGACTTCGACAGCGATGTCGTGGGAACGAGCATCGCTCAGATTACCGTCGGTCTGAATTTCCGGCCGACGCCGGATTCCGTGCTCAAGCTCGACTTCGTGCGCGGGCGAGGGCGGGACGAGTTCAACAATCTCGGCGAGCACGCGTTCATTCTCGGGTCGCTGGCGACGTATTTCTGACGCGGACGCGACGTCGGCGTCCACTCGCCCTGCTGCGCGCGTAGCTCTCGTTCCCGCGCGGCGAGCATGTCTGGCCCCGCCTCGGTGCATTGCCTTAAACTGACTGATGCGAAAGCTCGCCGCGGGCGGCCCCGGTTCGGTTCCCACCGTCATCTCGATCCAGCGCGATTCCCTGCCGCCGGTCGAGATTGGCGGTCGCGCGCTGGTCGTGACCGCGG
>JANNOC010000664.1:0-1507 GCA_031398865.1 Gemmatimonadota bacterium
GCTGAAACCTCCTGAACGACGAGATCCCTAATTCTATTGATGATTGTGGCCTTCATGTGTTTCACTGGCTTCAACCAGATTGCACCAAGT
This sequence comes from Gemmatimonadota bacterium, assembly GCA_031398865.1. Taxonomy (GTDB): domain Bacteria; phylum Gemmatimonadota; class Gemmatimonadetes; order Gemmatimonadales; family Gemmatimonadaceae; genus JANNOC01. The sequence goes on from JANNOC010000664.1 coordinate 91, forward strand.
GCCGTCTCGTTGTTACCCATGTGTTACCCAGGAGGGCTCCATGGCCAGTCCTACTGATTCCGGATCCCAACGCACCACATCGCTGGGCCGCATCGCACTGACGGACCGAACGGTGCGCGCGCTGAAGCCGCCGAGCACGGGACGGCTCGATGTGTGGGACGAAGATAATCCCGGCTTCGGTCTTCGCATCTCGGCCGAAGGTCGTCGGACGTGGATCCTGATGTATCGGATGGGCAAGACGCTCCGACGCCTGACGCTCGGCCGGTTTCCCACGCTGGGTCTCGCGGCGGCTCGTGAGAAGGCGACGGTCGGCTCCTCAACGGTTCGCCCCACAAAAAGAAGACCGGAAAGACGCCCCACGTGCCGCTCGTCACGCGTTGGGGCAACCGCAGGATCAAGGACATCAAACGACGGGACGTTCGCGAGCTGCTGGACGAGGTCGCCGCGCGTGCGCCGATCATGGCCAACCGCACGCTGGCGCTCGTGCGCAAGATGTTCAACTTCGCGATCGAGCACGACTGGCTTGAGACGAATCCATGCCACATGATCAAACGGCCAGGTGAGGAAAAGCAGCGGGAGCGGGTGCTCAGCGAAGATGAAATCCGACTGGTCTGGAAGGCGCTGGATGGCGAGAGGCCCCTCATCGCCACGCTGTTCCGGATCCGCCTCCTGACCGCTCAGCGTGGAGGTGAAGTGCACGGCGCCGCGTGGTCGGAGCTCGACCTGGCCACTGGATGGTGGACGATTCCCGCTGAGCGTAGCAAGAACGGGCTGGCGCATCGCGTGCCGCTGTCCCCCCAGGCACTTCGCATTCTCAAGCCCTGGCGCCAGACGGTAGACGAATCGCCATGGGTCTTTCCGAGCAGCCGTCAGAAGGGATCGCACATCGCGCATGCCCAGAAAGCCATCGAGCGGATCGTTCGGGCATCAGGCGTTCAGTTCCGAGGGCACGACTTGCGTCGCACCGCGGCCAGCTTGATGGTTGGCGCTGGCGTGCCGCGGCTCGTGGTCTCGAAGATTCTCAACCATGTCGAGACGGGCGTCACGGCCGTGTACGACCGACACGGCTACGATCTGGAGAAACGCGCTGCCCTCGATTTCTGGGGCAAGCGGTTGGACCAGATCGTCAGCGGCAAGCGAAGCAAGGTCTTGGCGTTCGTAGCGCGCGCGTGACCCGCGTTTGCCGGTATGCCTGTAGTGGCATATAATGAAAATGCAGTCGTCGAAGAGGTCGCCTCTGCCGGTCCCGAAGCCTGTACGCTGGGTGGCCTCGAGCAAAGAGGACCTGAGCGCGTTTCCGAACGAGGTCAAGACCCGTGTCGGCGGGGCGCTCTGGGATGCGCAGATGGGCCTCAAGTCACCGGCAGCGAAGCCTCTCAAGGGCTTCGGGGACGCCAGGGTGCTCGAGGTAGTAGTG
>JANNOC010000670.1:0-7146 GCA_031398865.1 Gemmatimonadota bacterium
GGCGCAGGCGCTTGAGCACAAAGGCAACACCGTCGTCTATGCCGCCGTTGATGGTGCTCCAGGCGGACTCATCGCCATCGCCGACGCGATTCGCCCGAGCGCGAAGCAGGCGATTGACCAACTGGCGGCGTTAGGCATCGAAGTGGCGATGTTGACCGGGGACAATCAAGGCACGGCAAACCTGGTTGGCAAAGAACTCGGCATCAAGACGGTCTTCGCCGAAGTCCAGCCTGGACAGAAGGCGGAGAAGGTCAAAGAGATGCAGGCGCGCGGACTGCGCGTCGGCATGGTCGGCGACGGCATCAACGATGCCCCGGCGCTGGCACAAGCCGAGGTCGGCATCGCGATCGGCGCGGGCACCGACGTGGCGATGGAGACGGCTGATGTGGTGCTGATGAAGAGCGATCCGTTCGACGTGATCGGCACCGTCATCCTCAGTCGCGCCACGCGGCGCAAGATGCGGCAGAACCTGTGGTGGGCTGCCGGGTACAATGTCATTGCCTTCCCGCTCGCCGCCGGTCTGTTCTATCCCTTGACCGGGTGGCTGCTGAGTCCCGAGGTCGCGGCCCTCTCGATGTCCGGCTCGACCCTGATCGTGGTCGCCAACGCCCTGCTGTTGAAGCGCGTCAAGATGAGCGAGTCCGCGGCGGCGTGAGACGAGCTGCGCACGTTGCCGCCGCGATCGCAATAGAGTTTCATCGTCGCTCCCGTCTTCAAGTGACGAGGAGGCGCGACGACAAACCGGAAGGAGAGAAGTCATGGAATGGCTTACGGCAAACTGGTTCTGGGTATTGACCTTCATCGCCTTTATCGCGATGCACATGTTCGGTCACGGCGGGCACGGTGGTCATGGTGGCGGTGATCGTCAACGAAGCAGGGGTGAAGGAGAAAAGGACAAAGCGCAAGGTCAGGCCGTGAACACGCGTGCACGCGGGCATCAGCACTGAAAGGCTGATCTCAGAGTTGAAAGAACTCCCACTCGTGACACTGAACGGCCGCGACGCCTACCAAAGGAGTAAGAGCAATGCTGAATATCAAAATCGTGAGCTGGTCGCTGGGACTCTTTACGGCCATCAGCTTCGTCCTGTGCGTCATCTACGGACTGATCGTGCCGCCGAGCTTACACATGGCCCCATTTCTGGAGTCGGTCTTGCCGGCTTTCACATGGCTGACATTTGGGGGCTTCTGCCTGGGGTTGATTGAGAGCTTTCTCTACGGCGCATACGCCGGACTCGTGTTCGTCCCCATCTACAACGTTCTCGTCCGCCGGTGGGGCGTTGCAGCAGCGCATCAATAGCGATGAAGCGCGACTTGTTCGTGCTGCTCGCCGACGAGAGTGTCGCGGCGTGAGGCGACACGACTGGCTGTAAGAGCCTCTCCCTACCGTGACATTCACGGGGGAAGGCGACGTCAGGTGCGGCCTGATACGGCTCTTCGTCGTGTGGAGCCGGTTCGATTAGAAAGCCACTATGCGGGGAAGAGCTGAGGTCGGCATCACCACGACCGTGGTGGAGGCGCTCCGTAAACGCACGCAATGAAATATCACTATGTGTGGCTCGGCTGGTCGAGCGGGTTTCTTCTTCCTTGGCTCGCGCTCTACCTGACCAACCCGCGGTTCCGGCCGGTGATGTGGCGGGTCAGCCTCGTCACGGCCATCTTCGGCCTGACCGAGCCCATCTGGGTGCCCGAGTACTGGCTTCCGCCGAGCCTGTTCGAGCTCGCGCGACGCACAGGGTTCGATATCGAGAGCTTCATTTTCAGCTTTGCCATCGGTGGCATCGGGGCCGTCCTGTACAACGCGCTCACCAATCGGCACTTGTTCCCGGTGAGCGGCACCGAAAGGCGGGGGGCATGGCATCGATTCCACACGGTGGCCCTATGGTCCCCGTTTGTCTTGTTTGTGCCATTGTATTTCCTGCCCTGGAACCCCATCTATCCCGCCATTCTTTGCATGGTCGTCGGGGGCATCGCCTCCGGCATCTGCCGGCCGGATCTGAAGGCGAAGGGGCTTGTCGGTGGCTCCGTGTTCCTTGTTCTCTACGCGATGTTCATGCTGGGGCTTGTGTGGTTCACGCCCGGCTACATCTCGGAAGTGTGGAATCTTCCGGCATTGAGCGGGGGCCTGGTCGGCGGCATCCCGCTCGAAGAGCTGCTCTTCGGCTTCAGTTTCGGCTGGTACTGGACCGGGGTCTACGAGCATTTCACATGGAGCACGAGCGTGACGCATGCGTGACAACGCGGCGTCCATCCTCGTTGCTCAGCCGCACGCAAGGGCGTGGTCCATCGGTGAGAGCGGCTGTGGTCTCTAATCGTCACGCTCGTGAGCACAACGAAGGGAATCGCGTCCAATGTGTTTTTCAGCCTCGGCAAGTTTCATTGCTGGCACGTCACTCTCCGCGCTCGGAGTGGCGGCCCTCAGAAACACGGAGGCAAAAACCGAGCAGCCCCTCGCGATGATTCCGCTGCTGTTCGGGATCCAGCAGCTCACGGAAGGCGTCATCTGGCTCACCTTTAGCCATGACGCGCCGCTCCTCAAGCAGACCATGACCTATGTCTATTCGGGATTCTCGCACGTGCTGTGGCCGATGTACGTGCCGCTCGCGATGGGCGTCCTTGAAGTCGTACGTTGGCGTAAAAAGACGCTCTTTGCATTCGAAGCCGCCGGGATTGCGGTGGGACTGTACCTCCTGTACTCAATCGTAGCCCGCCCTCTCGTCGCCGAAGTCGTCGGCCGGCACATCGTCTATGACTCCCCACATTTTTATCTGGTTCCGGTGATGGTGCTGTACCTTGCGGCGACGTGTGTCAGTTGCTTCTTCTCGAGTCACGGGTTCGTCAGGCTGTTTGGCGTGTTGTCACTGTTGTCGTTCATCGCGGCGTACTCCGTTCATGTCGGAGCCCTCGTCTCAATCTGGTGCTTCTTCGCGGCGATCTTGAGTCTCCTCATCTATCTTCACGTCAGATTCAGGGCTCTCGGAGGGTTTCCCACAAAACCTCCGTTTCCGCCGGCTATCGCCCGCGGCACCGCAACGGGACAGGACTAGCCGGTTCTCCGGACCGGCTTCGTCTTCTCCAAGCGGTGAACGCTGACAGTGCCGCAGCAGCCTCCCGCGTCGTCTACGACAGGCAAGCTCGTCGCATGATGATCGTGGAGTTTGCGGCGCGCTTCTTCGACCGGCTCCTCTGCGCCACAACAAGCAGACGATGGTCGCATGATCTCTTCGACGCGAACTTCAGAAGCATGGCGGTCATCAGCCGCCACGCCGCAACAGACGTCGCGCTCGGTGACGACGCCGACCAGCTTGAGGGTTTGTGTATCCTCAACCACAGGCGCGCAGCCGCAGCCTGATGTCCGCATTGCCTGTGCGGCCCGCGCTGCTGTGTCTTTGGGTGTGCAGCAGGACGACGCCGCGATCGGTTCCATGACATCACTGCAGCAGCTCATGGTCTGTACCTCTTGACTGATTGAATGATCTGCGGCGGATCAGCGACGCGCGGAAGGGCGCGTGAGCCGCCGCCGGGGTTACGGCTACCAACAGGAACAATGAGCAGAATGGGGATCGATCTCATCATATGCACGTTACATAAGCCTGGGAACTGGGGATGTGCCCAAAGGAACAGCCCTTGCCTTGAGGAATCTGGTGTTGAGGTGATCCCGCTCCATCACTCCGATCAGGGCTGCACGTACTCTCCGGATACGTCTCGAGCGCGGCTCAATGGTGTGCAATTGAGGACATGCTGTGACTTGCTCTCTGTGTCACGCTTGGTGGTCCAGTGAACTCGGAAGGAGTCAAGCATGAGCGTGAAGAGAATCGTGAAGGCGATGGTGGCAGGTTGTGCGGTGGTCGTGGTGTCGGCGGTCCCCGAGATCGGCGCGCAGACGCCCCAGGAGCACCAGCATGCGGCGACCGCCAAAGTGAAGCCGGCCGCCGGCATGGAGGCCAAGTGCCAGGCCATGATGGGCGAGCGGGAAAAAATGATGACCGACATGAAGGCCGCCGATCAACGGCTCGATGGTCTTGTCGTCACGATGAACACGGCGTCGGGTATGGAGAAGATGGCGGCGACCGCCAACGTCGTCACCGAAATGGTGACGCAGCGCCGGACAATGCGGGACGGCATGATGAAAATGCAGGAGGGCATGATGAGCCACATGATGGAACACATGCAGGCAGGGAAGGAATCGATGGCTATGTGCCCGATGATGAAACAGATGGGTGGCATGAAGCCTTGATCCTCTGGGAGACGAGGTCGGACATCGCACGGCGCGTTTCGGCAAACGAAGGTGACCAAGTGATGAGCTCTTCGACGGCTCGTCCGGGTCGGGCGTCTGCGTCCGTGGCGGGGGACATGGGCACGATCACCAACTCACTTAGAACGGGTCCGTGCACTTGCATCGGTGGAGGACTCAATTCGGTCAATCCGAAGAGAGTAGTCACATGAACAACACCAACACCAAGAACACCAACACAGTCGTGATCATCATCGGGACGGCCATCGTCGTCTTGTTGCTCATTCTGGTCTTCGGCGGCGGCAGAATGATGACAGGGGGGATGATGGATTGGTGGAGGTAGGGGCACCCGCCGTTGGTGAAGTGACCCCGGCCACGCGGCCCGCCTGTAATGGACACCTTCGTTGGGACCGCTTACACCAGGCGCACGAACGACACGCGCTGAAGCAGCACGGCGGGAATCGACCACGAGCCATGGCACGCCCACGCACCTCGTGATTCGCTCGGCCCTTACCGTGGCCTTGTCCCTGGCCATCCAGGCGCCAGTCCGAGCGCAATCTGCGCCGCCTCCGCAGGAGACACCGGCACCGGCGGCACCGATGACCACGATGACGCCAGCCGGCGGCGCCTCGCAGGGGGCGCGGCAGGCTGCGAGCATGACTGAAATGATGGGCGCTCCAGGCCTGGTGCCCTTCGATGTCATGACCGGGCAGGCCGGCAAATGGATGGTCGGCTATCAGTTCATGTTGGATATCGATGGACGGTAGCCTCGTGGGAATTACCGTGGGGGTGGGCCGCCGATTTTGGATCCACGGTGCGGGTCGGCCGAAACGACAACGGCTACAGACTCGCGAACCGTTACCAGTTGGGCGGGTCGATCACCCGCCAACTCAAGCATTCGGTGAGCGTGTCTGGAGGCGCCCGGGGCGAGCGGTGGGGCAACGTTCGCGGGTCGGATGCCATGCTCGATCCCACCGATGAGCCGACAAAGGATCCGCACCTGCAGGGCGGGAGGCGCCTCAGCGCCTTGCTGGGACTGACCGTTCATCCTCAGAGTGGGATCCTTACGGGTCAGCATTTCCACCTCCAAGCAGACGTGCCGGTCGCGCAGTCGTTGGACGGCCCGCAACTACAAAGGCGCTGGGTCGTACGATTGGGTTGGCAGATGGAATTCGGATCCTGAAGACCTCGATCCGCAGCCGAGCCTGTCTGGCTCGATGTCTTCCGTTGGCGACGCCTGGCGCCTCGTAGAGACGTCGCATGTCGGAACGGCTTTGCGACGCTGTATTGTGATTACGCACCGCTTGTCAGTGCGCGCGATCGCCCCAGGGTTCACAGCCGGTGTGACTTCTGGTCCTGGCGATGGCGGCCAGCGCAGGTGTGCGGCGACGACGCGGCCGCAGAGGGTAGCACCGTCGCGGGTCGACGCTAAGGCTCCCCGCTGTCAACTCCGACGGGGACACTGTTGTGATACCTAGCGGTGGTGTGTGGCGTGGCCACCTGGTGAGCACTTCCCCAGAACCAGACCGCGAGCTTCGACCGTCGGTCCCGCCCGAACCCTTGCTCATGGAGCGATCAATCGCCGACCTTAATGTCGGAAGGGGCCCCCTTCGCTTTCCCGATGAAGACCTCTGTGCTGGCCACGACGGCGAACGTCACCTTTCCTCCGTTGTCTTCAATCTCGAAGACTTGCCCCCGTGTCTTGGTGACAGACCCTTCGGCGTGATACTCGTGCCCTGGATGCGCCGCCACAAGCACGGCCGTCATCAGCGGCATCGTCAATAGCCCCCGCAACGCAACCCGTCGATCCATATGAGAGCCTCCTCTTACCCGTGTGTATACTGAACAGTCATGCCGACGAACGCGACTGCATTGCCGTCCAGGGCCGCACTGTTATATGTGATTGATTCGATTCGGTGAACGGCCGGCTGACGAGAACCCAGTGCGCCCGGCGGATCGCAAGCAGTCTATTCTGTCCCGTCCGCGGCATCGGGACGCCGTGAGTGCCGGGCATCGTTCCAGAGGTGGATTACGGGCTCGTCCAGGTGGTGGTGATAGCCCAGGATGCTCAGAGAAGCCGTTGCCAGATAGAAATGGCGGCCTTCTCGGGCCGCTAGGCCAAGCCAGCGGGCCGCGAGGACGCGCAAGATGTCACGGTGCGCGAACAGGAGTACGTCGCCCGCACGCGCACGGACACGGGCTATCACGTGATCCGCGCGGGCGCCCACCGCTTCCACGGTTTCCCCACCCGGGCAGCCGTCCTCGAACAGATGCCAGCCGGGGCGCTCGGTCTCGATGTCTGCGGTGCGCCGGCCTTCGTACGCGCCGTAGTCCCACTCCAGGAGATCGGCATCTGCCTCTGCGTGTGCACCGAAGCCTGCCAAGTCGCAAGTTCGCCGTGCCCGCTGCAGCGGGCTGGTGAGCACGCTGGCGAAGGTCATGCCCCGCAGCCGCGCGCTCAGTTCCTGCGCGTCTCGCTCCCCCCGTTCGGTGAGCGGAATATCCGTGCGGCCGGTGTGCTGACCGCTGATCGTCCAGGCGGTCTCGCCATGCCGGACGAGATAAACCTTCGGGGTGCGGTCCGCTTCATTCGCGTGTGACAGCACCATCGTCCATCACCGTCATAGCCAACCCTTCGTAAATCCCGCCCGCCGCAGTCCCGTCAGGACGTAGGGGCACGCGCGCATCAGCCGCCAGAGCAAACCCGATCGGTAGTTTTCGCACATCAACACGACCGGACCAAGGTTGATCCCGAAATGGTACGGCGAAGTCCAGCCGAGGCCTGCATCGCCCTCGTGCGGAAAGGTCAGATTGAAGCTGCACCGGAGGCAATACTCGCCCGTGACCTGTGGATAGACGTCCTGAAAATGCTGAACCGTCGGCAGCACAATCTCCGGGGCGAACGGCAGGGAGGC
>JANNOC010000674.1:0-1767 GCA_031398865.1 Gemmatimonadota bacterium
GCCCAACGCATCGGCGAGCTCGGCATGCAGGTCGAAGCTCCTCCGCGCCAGGCCGTCCAGAGCGCTGCCGCGGCACCAGTCGTACGCGAGGAAGCCGCCCGACTTGCCGGAGGCCGAGCCCGCCACGGCGTGGCGCTCGACCACGATCGGCCGTGCGCCGCGTCTGCTCAGGAAGTAGGCGATGGCGCAACCGATCACGCCACCGCCGCAGATGACGACGCGCTTGGCCCGGCTCATGTTCTCCTGTCGGCGGTCGACCCCGGCCCGCTGTCCTCTGTGTTGATGAATCTCTTCGGCGTCCGGCGATCAGTTCAGCGAAATGCCGGCGATCTTGACCACCTTGGTCCAGCGCGCAATCTCCGCTCTGAGGTACTCGCCCAGCTCCTCCGGCGTGCCTGCGGCGGGAACGAGTCCGTGACTCGCCAGACGCTCGCGCATATCGGGCTGCTTGAGCATCCGATTAAGCTCGGCGTTGATCTGCACGACGACCGGCCGCGGCGTCCTGGCGGGAGCGTACAGTGCCGAGCGCGGCTGCACCTCGGAATTCGGCACGCCGGCTTCGGCCAGCGTGGGCAGGTCCGGCAGATCGGGCATGCGCTTGGCCGCCGTCACCGCCAGCGGGCGAATCTTGGCGCCGCTGCGCAAATGGGGAAGACACTCGGCGATCGGGCTGAAGATAACGGGCATCTGCCCGCCGAGGAACGCCACCAGCGCCGGCGCCCCGCCCTTGAACGGCACGTCCTGCATCTGTATGCCGGCGTTCATCGAGAACAACTCCACGGTCAGGTGCGTGATGGTGCCCTGCCCGGCCGAGGCGTACTGAATCTGCTTCGGCTTGCTCTTCGCGAGCGCGATCAGCTCCTGCACGGAGCTCACGCCCAGCGACGGCTGCACGATGAGGACGTAATACGATTGCCCGACGGTCCCGATCGGCGCGAAGTCCTTGATCGTGTCGAAGGGCAGCTTCGGATAGAGCACCGCGTTGGTGGCGAGAGATACGCTGGTGAATAGCAAGGTGTAGCCATCCGGCTGCGCTTTCGCAACCAGGCTGGTGCCTAGCGTGGTGCCGGCGCCCGGCCGGTTGTCGACGAGGACCGTTTGCCGCAATCCCTCGGTGAGTTTCTGCGCAACCAGACGCGCGACGATATCGGTCGATCCGCCCGGTGCGAGCGGCACGATCAGTCGCACGGGCTTCGTGGGATAGCGTTCCTGCGCAGCCGCTATCCCAGCCGAGCCCGCCTCGGCTATCAGTGCGCCGACGACGCAAGCACCGAATGCCATCGAGTGCTTGCGATTCATACCTGCACGTTTGCGTTCGACCCTCATTGTCACCCTCCTGTGTACAATCGTGCGCGCCCTATCCCCAAAGCTGCCGGCTCGCGAGACGAGCGCCTTCGGCGAGCGCCGCGAACTTGAGATAGGCGATGCTGGGATGGGTATCGTTGAAGCGGGTGGCCGATGCGGCGAAGCCGCAGTCCGCACCGGCGATCACGTTCTCGCGCCCGACCAGTCTTGCGATGCGCAGGATGCGCTCGGCAACGAGCTCCGGATGTTCGACCAGGTTGGTGGTGTGGCTGATGACGCCGGGTATGAGAATTTTTCCCTCGGGCGGCCGGTTTGTCTCGAAGACGTGGTACTCGTGCTCATGGCGCGGGTTTGCCATTTCGAAGGAGTACGCGCCGGCGTTGATCCTGAACAGGAGGTCGACGACGTCTTTCAGCTCCATGTCGTAAAGGCGCGGCCCAACGTCTATGCTGTAGCAGGTGT
>JANNOC010000681.1:0-1991 GCA_031398865.1 Gemmatimonadota bacterium
CGCCACGCTGCGCGGGCTCTTCGAGCTCAAGCTCGCCTCCGCGCCCGTGCCGATCGAAGAGGTCGAGCCGGCGGAGGAGATCATCAAGCGGTTCGCAACGGGCGCGATGTCGTACGGCTCCATCAGCCAGGAAGCGCACGAGACGCTGGCGATTGCGATGAACCGCCTCGGCGGCAAGTCCAACACGGGCGAAGGCGGCGAAGATCCGGCGCGGTACACCCCGGACGCGAACGGGGACTCGCGCAGGAGCGCGATCAAGCAGGTGGCGTCGGCGCGTTTCGGCGTGACGAGCGAGTACCTGGTCAACGCGGACGACCTGCAGATCAAGATGGCGCAGGGCGCCAAGCCGGGCGAGGGCGGGCAGCTGCCCGGCCACAAGGTGTATCCGTGGATCGCGAAGGTGCGTCACGCCACGCCGGGCGTGGGGTTGATCTCGCCGCCGCCGCATCACGACATCTACTCCATCGAAGACCTGGCTCAGCTGATCTACGACTTGAAGAACGCGAACCGCCGCGCGCGCATCCACGTGAAGCTCGTCGCGGAGGTCGGCGTCGGCACGGTGGCGGCGGGTGTGGCGAAGGCGCACTCGGACGTCGTGCTCATCTCCGGCCACGACGGGGGCACCGGCGCCTCACCGCTCACGAGCCTCAAGCACGCGGGCGTGCCGTGGGAGCTCGGGCTCGCCGAGACCCAGCAGGTGCTCGTGCTCAACAACCTGCGGGACCGCATCGTCGTGCAGGTGGACGGCCAGATGAAGACCGGCCGCGACGTCGTGATCGGCGCGCTGCTCGGCGCCGAAGAATTCGGGTTTGCCACCGCGCCGCTCGTTGTCCTGGGCTGCGTGATGATGCGCGTCTGCCACCTCAACACGTGCCCGGTCGGCGTCGCGACGCAGGACCCGGAGCTGCGGAAGCTGTTCGCGGGTCAGCCCGAGTTCGTCGAGAACTTCTTTCGCTTCATCGCCGAGGACGTGCGCGAGATCATGGCCGAGCTCGGGTTCCGGAAAATGGACGACATGATCGGGCGCGTGGATCGGATCGACGTCACGAAGGCGATCGATCACTGGAAGGCGGCCGGGCTCGATCTCTCGCAGATTCTCTACAAACCGGTGGTGGCGCCGACGGTGGTGCAGCGCTGCGTGCGCGCCCAGGATCACGGGCTCGACAAGGCGCTCGACAACGAGCTGATCCGCCGCTGCGAAGACGCGCTGCTGCGCCGCAAGCCGGTCGAGTTCAGCCTGCCGATTCGCAACGTGAACCGGACGGTCGGGACGATGCTCGGATCGGAGGTCACGCGCGCGTTCGGCGCGGCAGGCCTGCCAGAGGGGACGATTAAGATCCACTTTACCGGCTCGGCGGGTCAGAGCTTCGGCGCGTTCCTGCCGCCCGGCATCACGCTCACGCTCGAAGGCGACGCCAACGACTACGTCGGCAAGGGCCTGTCGGGCGGAACGATTGCCGTGTCTCCTTCTTCGAAAGCCACGTTCGTCCCCGAAGAGAACATCGTCGTCGGCAACGTCACGCTCTACGGTGCGACCAGCGGCGACGCCTACCTGCGAGGCGTGGCTGGCGAGCGGTTTGCCGTGCGCAACAGCGGCGCGCGGGCGGTGGTCGAAGGCGTCGGCGATCACGGCTGCGAGTACATGACCGGCGGCCGTGTCGTCGTGCTGGGCAAGACGGGGCGCAACTTCGCGGCCGGGATGAGCGGCGGCGTGGCGTACGTGCTCGATCTGCATGGAGGGTTCGCGCAGTGCTGCAACATGGGCATGGTCGCCCTCGAGCCGCTTGCCGAAGACGACTGGCAGATTGTGCGCGAGCTGGTGACGCGGCATGTGGCATTCACGAAGAGCACGTATGCCGCGAAGATTCTCGACGGCCTTTCCCGCCAGCCCTTCGTCAAGGTAATGCCCCGCGATTACAAGCGCGTGCTTCTGGCCGAGGCCAAGGCCAGGGCGGAGCATCGCGAACCCGAATTCGCCGAGCTCGTTGGGA
>JANNOC010000686.1:0-1991 GCA_031398865.1 Gemmatimonadota bacterium
TCGGCCTCGACGGACTGCGGGAGTACGCGGTGCTCGGCGACGGTGGCACCATCGCGATCACGCTCTTCCGGAGCATGGGCTGGCTCTCACGTGGTGACCTGCCGGAGCGGCGCGGCCACGCCGGACCGGAGCTCGAGACGCCGAGCGCGCAACTGACCGGCGAGGTCACGACGCGGTACTGCGTCATCCCCTACTGGAGCGACGGCGGGGTGGCCACCGCCGCCCGCCTCGTGCGCGAGTTCCTCTCGCCGCCGGTCCTCATCGGTCCCGGGTCCGTCGCAATGCCGTTCCTGCGCCTCGACGGCGACACGAGCGTGCAGCTCTCCTCGCTGCGCGCCGCGCCGGAAGGCGGTGTGCTCGTGCGCCTCGTGAACCCCGGGCGCGACCCCGCGACGGCGACACTGCGCTTCGACCGGCCCATCGTGAGATCGCGGCCGGTCGATCTGCGCGAGGGCGAGGAGTCCCTCGGGAACACGGGGCTCGACGTGATCCGCACCTCTTCGCCCCTCGACCTGGATGCCGGTGCTGCGATCGCCGCGCTTGCGCCGTACGAGATCGGGAGCTGGCTCATCACGCTCGAGTAGCCACATCGGGCGACCGTGTGTCGCCGGAAGTGGCGACACCAGCGGCGGACGTCGCTCACGTTCAATGGACCGGTGCGCCGCCTCGCTCTCGCGATCGTGATCGTGCTCGCCGCAGCGATGCCGGTCGCGGCCGACGACGACCTCCGCTTCCACCGCACGACGCCACGTGCCCCGCTGGAGGTCGCGGGCGAGCAGCTTGTGTTCGGCGTTCCGGCCGGTCGCGCCTGGGGTCTCGAGAGCCGGCTCGTTCGCATCGGCCGCGAGGCAGCCACGGTCGCGCTCGACCTCGCGGTGAGCGATCCTGTGATCACCGAGGGTTTCGTCCGGATCGCGTGGTACACGCGTGACGAGGGCCGCCCGCGTCAGATCGCGATCGATGACGCACCGGCCGTGCTGAGCGGTATCGAGCGCAGGGTGGTCGTGCGGCTTGAGCCGCCGGAGGGCGCGATCGCTTTCCGGGTGCGCGTCCTCGCCCGCGTGGGTCCGGGGGCGACATCCTCCCGCGGCGACGCGCTGACGGTGTCGCGTGTGCGCCTCGACACAGCGGACCGGCCGCGTCCCGCGCTCACCCGCTTGCTCGGCGATCCGCCGTGAGCCGGCGCTCCGGTGCCATACTCACGCCGAATGGCGACTGTCACGTTCGATCGCGTCACGAAGCGGTTCGGCGACGTGGTCGCGGTCAATGAGCTGAGCCTCGAGGTACGTGACGGCGAGTTCCTGGTGCTCGTCGGTCCGTCCGGCTGCGGCAAGACGACCGCGCTCCGGATGGTCGCGGGGCTCGAGGAGCAGACCAGCGGCGACATCCGCATCGGTGAGCGCATCGTGAACGACGTTCCGCCCAAGGACCGCGACATCGCGATGGTCTTCCAGAACTACGCGCTCTACCCGCACATGAGCGTGTACGACAACCTCGCGTTCGGACTAAAGCTCCGTGGCACGCCGAAGGCGGAGATCGACCGCCGGGTCGGCGAGGTCGGCGAGGTCCTTGGGATCAAGCACCTCTTGCACCGCAAGCCCAAGGAGCTCTCGGGTGGCCAGCGCCAACGCGTCGCCGTCGGTCGCGCGATCGCTCGGGAGCCGAAGGTCTTCCTGATGGACGAGCCGCTCTCGAATCTCGATGCTGCACTACGCGTCCAGACGCGAGCGGAGCTGCAGAAGCTCCATCAGCGGATCCGCACCACCACGGTGTACGTCACGCACGATCAGGTCGAGGCAATGACGATGGGAGACCGGATCGCGGTCATGAAGGATGGCCTCCTGCAGCAGCTCGACTCGCCGCAGGTGCTGCATGATCGTCCGGTGAACCTTTTCGTCGCCGGCTTCATCGGCTCGCCAGCCATGAACTTCTTTCCCGCCACGCTCGTGCAGGGCAACGGCACCATGTATGCCGAGGCGGCGTTCTTCCGT
>JANNOC010000710.1:0-5874 GCA_031398865.1 Gemmatimonadota bacterium
CGTCGCCCGCCCATTTGAGTGGCGGTTCACCCGCCGTGATCTGGCGCGACTCCTGGCTCGCTGCTCACCTTCGAGCCCAGCCAGAATCGCCGCGTGAGAATACGTCATCAAACTTTCGTTCCGCTGTACTAGTAACAGCCCTACAGATTCCTGGGTGAAATTTCAAATTGGCGGCGCACATGCCGGGACGTTCACCTTTACTCCCATGACGACTAACTTCACAGGATTCTCGTACTGCGCAGGAGCCGGACTGGGATTGACCCGATTTCGTGGACGCCTGACTCGCCCTAATATGGGGGCGGAGGTGGCACATGAAATCCACCAGGACGGCAGGATCAGCGGGGCGGCGTGAGCGGCGCGAGTTCAGTGCCGAGTTCAAGGCCGAAGCGGTACGGTTGGTCGCTGAACGGCGGGCAGCGGGGGTCACGTTTGCCCAGATAGGCCGCGAGTTGGATGTGCGACCCGACCAGCTCCGCGCGTGGGCCCGGCAGCAGCGGCACGAGGGCGGCAGGACAGGGGCCGCGATGCCGGGCGAGACGATGGAGCAGGAGAATCGCCGGCTGCGTCGCGAAGTCGCGGTGCTGCGCCAGGAGCAGGCCTTCGCAAAAAAAGTGGCGGTGTACTTCGCGAAGGAGTCGCGTTGAGGTACGCCGTGATCACTCGCCATCGGGGCGAGTTCCAGGTGCGACTCATGTGCCGGGTGCTCGAGGTCTCGTCCTCGGGCTACTATGCCTCGCTCCAGCGGCCGTCGAGCTGGCACGCGCTGATCGACGAGGTCCTGATGGCCCGCGTGCAGATCATCCATGAGGAGAGCGGCGAGAGCTACGGCGCGCCGCGCATCCAGCAGGAGTTGCAGGCGGAGGGGCTGCCGGCCAGCACGAAGCGGGTCGCGCGGCTCATGCGGGAGGACGGGCTGGTGGCCCGCCCGCGCAAGCGGTATCGCGTCGCGACGACGAATTCGAACCACGCCGATCCGATCGCCCCGAATCTGCTCGCGCGGGCGTTCGACGTGGACGGTCTTGCGGTGAACCGCGTCTGGGTGGCGGACATCACGCACATCCCAACGCGGGAGGGCGCGCTGTACCTCGCGACGGTGCTCGATCTGGCCTCGCGCCGCTGCGTCGGCTGGGCGATGCGAGACCATCTGGAAGTCGAGCTCACCCTGAGCGCTCTGCGGATGGCGCAGGAGGCCCGGCACCCCGCGCCGGGACTGCTGCATCACTCGGATCGTGGGAGCCAGTACACGGCCGGCGAGTACCGCGCCGAGTTGGCGGCGCACGGGATGGTGGCGAGCATGAGCGGGAAGGGAGACTGTTACGACAACGCGGTGGCGGAGAGCTTCTTCTCGACGCTCGAGTTCGAGCTGCTCATGCGGAATGATTGGCACACACGGGAGGACGCTCGGCGTGCGATCTTCCGGTACATCGAGGCCTGGTACAACCGACGGCGGCGCCATTCCACGTTAGGGTATCTCAGTCCCGCGGAGTACGAAGCGCAGGTGCGAGAGGCAGCCTAGTTCCTACTCACTTACGCGTCCACCAAATCGGGGTAAGCTCAGATTCACCATACAGGCTGTCCGCGTACACGCCCGCGTACGACGACAGCGGTCGCGGCGGAACAGATCCCGGTACCACGCTGTCGAGCAGCGCCTTCCGGGCGAGACGCTGGCGCTCGAGCTGCGCATCGCGTCTAGCGAGCGATTCAGCATTCGCGTCGCTCAGCGGAGTGACACCCAGATACGTATCCAGAATGCGTGATGCGAGAGCGCCGTGGATGAAGGGACTGATCCAGCTATTGACGAGTATCGCGACTCCGATGCGCTCGCCCGGAAGCAGCGGTGGCCGTGTAGCCCTCGTTGAAGACCAGGTAGATGACCGCGAGCACCGACGAGAGACGCGCCGTGAGCTCGTCTCCGCGAGGAACCTCGAAGGGCACGCTGTCATCTCGACGAACCCCCCTTGACAGTCGCATTCACCGACTCTAACCTCGGCACCATGGTTACGTCTCGCCTCTCTTCGTCCGGTCTTTGGCGCACTCCTGTCACGCTCCGCTACGCGGGCCTTGAGGGGGAAGACGTGCTTTAGGCGTAGCCGAAAAGTGCACAACATCCCGCGGCCCGTGATCCTCACGGGCCTTTTCTTTTTCCGGCGCTTCGCACTCGCGGCGGGGAGTGGGCGACGGTGAATCCGAATCTGGCAGGAGGAGAGAATGCTCATTGTCATGAGTCATGATGCGACCGCGGATCAGATCGAGACCGTCAACGCACGCATAGCGCAGCTCGGGTTCAAAGCCCGCCCGATTCCGGGCGAGCAGCGGGTGGCGATCGGGATAGTCGGCAACGACGGCCCGGTGGACGGCGCACCGTTCGAGGGGTTGGCGGGTGTCCTTCAAGTCATTCACGTCGCGTCGCCCTACAAGCTTGTCAGCCGGGAATGGCATCGGGAGGACACCATCGTGCACCTCGCCAATGGAGTAACGGTGGGCGGAGACCGCATATGCATCATGGCCGGTCCGTGCGCCGTGGAGAGCCGCGACCAACTGTTCGAGACCGCCGAATCGGTGGCGCGCGCGGGCGCTGTCGTTCTGCGCGGTGGCGCGTTCAAGCCTCGCACCAGCCCCTACTCCTTTCAGGGAATGGGCGAACCAGCTCTCCAGCTGCTTGCCGAGGCGCGCGAGCAATTCGGACTGGCGGTCATCACGGAAGCGATTGACGAAGCCAGTCTGGACCTCGTGGAACAGTACGCTGACATCATCCAGCTCGGCGCCCGCAGCATGCAGAACTTCCCGCTGCTTCGGCGCGCGGGGCGGGCGCGGAAGCCCGTCGTGCTCAAGCGCGGAGTCTCGGCGACGATTCGGGAATGGCTGCTGGCGGCGGAGTACATTCTCGCCGAAGGGAATTCCGACGTCATCCTGTGCGAGCGTGGCGTACGATCGTACGACGATGCGACGCGAAACGTGCTCGACGTGATCGCCATCCCGCTGGTGAAGCAGTTGAGCCATCTGCCCGTGATCGCGGATCCCAGTCATGGTACGGGACGGCGGCATCTCGTCGCCGCCGCAAGCCGCGCCGCGATCGCGGCGGATGCGGACGGGCTTCTGCTCGAGGTACATCGGATGCCTGACGAGGCCAAGTCGGACGGCGCGCAGAGTCTCTTTCCACACCAGTTCGCGGAGCTCATGGGCGAAGTGAGAGCCGTTGCGGCGGCTCTCGGGAAGACGGTGCAGCCGCTCTCGGCGGCCAGGCTGTGACGCAGGCGATCGGAGCCGAGGTGCAGCCGGATTTCAGCGCGTTTCGAGGGCTGGCGCGCGAAGGCAACGTGATCCCTGTGTGGATCGAGCTGCCGGCGAACGGCGAAACCCCGGTCTCGCTGTTCGAACGGCTCGCGGGAGATGGTGCCGCCTTTCTGTTGGAAAGCGTGGAGGGCGATGGGCGGTGGGCAGCGCACTCTTTTATCGGCGTGCATCCGTGGCTGATGCTGCGCGCGCGGGGCGGAGACGTTACCATCACGGAGAATGGAGTGGATCGCACGACACGAGAGGACTCCATCGGTGCGCTCCGCACGCTGCTCGGGAGGTACGTCGCGGTTCACGTGGAAGGTCTTCCGCGCTTCGCGGGCGGAGCGGTCGGGTACTTCTCGTATGACACGGTTCGGCAGATCGAGCGTCTGCCGGTCATTGTGAGTGCCGGCGACGCGACGCCTGACGCGATCTGGATGCTCCCGGGCGACATGGCGATCTTCGACAATCGCGAGCAGCGCGTGCTGCTCCTGCATCTGGCGCGCGTGGTCGATGGCGACGATGCCGACGTTGTGTACGGCCGAGCCGTGGAGAAAGTGCGCGCGATGCAGGCGCTCATGCAGGGAACACAATCCTCCGCGAGCGCGGTGCGTACCGGCGCCCCCGGACCTCTCGACTTCCGATCGAACTTTACGCGATCCGCGTTCGAGTCGTCGGTCGAGGCAGTGCAGGAGCACATTCGCGCCGGCGACATTTTCCAGATGGTCCTGTCGCAACGCTTCGCGACGGATGCGGATGCGCCGCCATTCCAGGTCTATCAGGCGTTGCGGACGATCAACCCGAGTCCGTATCTGTACTACCTTCGATTTCCCGAGACGACGATCATCGGGTCGAGTCCGGAGCTTCTCTTTCGCCTCGAGGGCCGCACTCTCACCGTGCGTCCGATAGCCGGCACCCGCCCGCGCGGCGCGACCGCTGAGGAGGATGGCGCGCTCGAGGCGAGCCTGCTGGCCGATCCCAAGGAGCTCGCCGAGCACGTCATGCTCATTGACCTCGGCCGGAACGACGTTGGCCGCGTGGCGGAAATTGGAAGCGTTCGCGTGACCGACCAGATGGTTGTCGAGCGCTACTCGCACGTGATGCACCTCGTGTCGGCCATTACCGGGACGCTCGCGTCCGGGCTGGATGCGTTCGATGCATTTCGGGCGACATTTCCCGCGGGCACCCTGACCGGCGCACCCAAGATCAGGGCGATGCAGCTGATCGAGCGGTTTGAGCCCGTGCGCCGGGGAGTTTACGGGGGCGCCGTCGGGTACTTCAGCTTTACCGGCGATGCCGATCTCGCGATCGCGATTCGCACCATGACGGTCTCTGGCGGAACGCTGAGCTTCCAGGCCGGAGCGGGAATCGTGTACGACTCGGTGCCGGCGCGAGAATACGAGGAAACACTCCACAAGGCGGGCGCGCTCCGCCGCGCCATCGAGCTCGCGCATGCGCGAGGCACGCCGTGAGCGGTAGTTCCGGGGCGCCCAGACTCGCGCCCGCGCCCGTTCTCGTCATCGATAGCTACGATTCGTTCACCTACAACCTGGTGCAGCAGATCGGCCGCCTGCACTGGGACGTCCGTGTGGTTCGGAACGACTGCATAACGCCGGACGAGATCGCCGTCATGGGTCCGCGAGCGATTGTCCTCTCGCCGGGACCCGGACATCCGGACGACGCAGGTGTGTTGATTCCCGCCATTCAGCGATTCTCGGGTGCGATCCCGATTCTCGGTGTCTGTCTGGGCCATCAGGCAATCGCTGCGGCGTTCGGCGGCAGAGTCGTGCGAGCGGACAGGATCATGCATGGCAAAACGTCGCCTGTCTTCCACGACGGGTCTTCGCTCTTTGCCGGCGCAGCGCAACCACTCACGGCGACGCGGTACCACTCGCTCCTCGTGGATCGCGAGACGCTTCCATCGTGCTTGGATGTGAGCGCGTGGACGACGGACGGTGAGATCATGGGCCTGCGGCATCGTCAGCATCTGGTGGAAGGGATCCAGTTTCATCCAGAATCCTTTCTCACCGAGGACGGGGACAGACTTCTCGCTAATTTTCTGACGGCAGCCGACAGCCGGTATGTCAGCGCTGCGGCTCGTAGTTCAGAATGACGACTCCAGACTTCGTTCATTGCCGGTGCCTCGGCGTCGGTGGCCGAGGTCGCGCTTCCGCGACGGAGTTGCAGTTCGGCGGAGTGCTTGCCTGACGTCCCTCCGCCGTGCTAGGCTTTCTCATCCCTTCCCATGCGTTCGCCGCGCGCCCATCCAATGACCAATCCCCTGCTCCGCCGCACCGCAGCGGCCCTTCGTTTCGCCGGTATGCTCCTCCTGTGCGCCGCCCCGGCGGCGGCGCAGCGCGCGCCTACCTCCTGGACGCACGGGGCGACCTGCTACGAGGTCTTCGTTCGCTCCTTCCAGGACAGCGACGGCGACGGCATCGGCGACTTGAAGGGGCTCATGGCGAAGCTCGACTACATCAACGACGGGAACCCGCGCACGCGCCGCGACCTCGGCGCGCGCTGCATCTGGCTGATGCCGGTGGCCGAATCGCCGACCTATCACGGCTACGACGTGACCGATTACTATCGCGTCGAGCG
>JANNOC010000166.1:0-1784 GCA_031398865.1 Gemmatimonadota bacterium
TGGTGGAAATTCACAAATATCCGGGCGCTGATCATGCGTTTGCGCGCCACGGCGGCAGGACTTACAGCAAGCCCGAAGCCGACCGCGCCCTCGCGCTCTCGGTCTCGTTCTTCGAGCAGCACCTGGGAGGCTGAACCGTGCGGTATTGGCTCATCAAATCCGAACCCACGACATACGGCATCGACCATATCGCGCGGGACAAGAAGACCTCGTGGGGCGGCGTGCGCAACTACCAGGCGCGCAATTTCATGCGCGACCAGATGAAAGTCGGCGACCGGGCTTTCTACTACCACTCCAACTGCGACGAGCCGGGCATCGTGGGCATCGTGGAAGTGAGCGCGCCTGCGCATCCGGACGAGACGCAGTTCGAGAAGAAGAGCCCTTACTACGATGCGGCGTCCAAACGCGATGCACCGCGATGGCTCAACGTTGATTTCAAGTTCGTGAAGAAGACGCCATTCGTCAGTCTCGCCGAGCTGCGCAAGCACAAGAAGCTCGAAAAGATGCGGCTGCTGCAGCCCGGGAGCCGGCTGTCGATCACGCCCGTCGACCCCGCCGAGTGGGACTACATCACCAATAAGCTGATGGCTTAGTTTTTGCGGTGCGCTAACGGATGGCATTCCCCAAGTCATTTGAATGACGTCATTCTGGCGCAGGCCAGAATCCATCTAAGGATGCGTTCAACATCAAAATGGATTCCGGAGCGCGTCCTTTCTGGACGGGTCCGGAATGACGACCGTTATGTCGATCTATGGGAGAGGCCGCTAGCCCAACTTCCACAGTTACTTGCCCTTTTTGCTGAGGCGGAGTGCTGTGGGGCGCGTGCAACAGTCGGTGGTTCAGAGTGAGAGCGCGTAGCACGGAGCTTGTGCGGCGGGTGGTTTTGAGTCATCGATCGTAGAAAGCGCGTGTAGTGGCGACCAAGTAGGTTGCCGTTGGGGTAGCGTGTCGTGAGAATGTGTGGATGTATCTGCGACACACGACGCGGCGCAAAGACGGCAAGACGCACGTGTATTGGCAGTTGGTGCGCTCGGTGCGCCGCGGCCGCAAGGTGATGCAGGAGACGGTAGCGCAGCTCGGCGAGCTGGATGGACAAGGTCGAGCGCGAGCCGCGGCGCTGGCGCGCAGCCTATCGGGTGAGGCGGGTGGGCATTCGCAGCGCGAGCTCTTTGCTGGTGCTGAGCCGAGTGGCACGGTTGCGGTCAAGCTCGATCAGGTTCGCCTGGAGCGCTCGCGCAGCTTCGGTGCGGTGTGGCTGGGCTGGGTGCTTTGGCAAGCGCTCAAATTGCATGAACTGTGTGGTGCGCTCATGCCGCGGGGGCGCGAATCGGTGGCCTGGGCCGATGTGATTGCGATCCTGGTGATCGGTCGGTTGTGCGAGCCTTCCAGTGAATTGCATGTGGCCGAGCGGTGGTATCGCACCACTGCGCTGGAAGATCTGCTCGGGGTGAAGAGCGAAGCCATCTATGACGAGCGGCTCTACCGGGCGCTCGATCGGTTGTTGCCGCACAAGGAAGCGATCGAGCAACACCTGGTGAAGCGCTTGGGCGAGCTCTTTGAACTCGACTACGATCTGCTGCTCTACGATGTGACGAGCACCTACTTCGAGGGTGTCGCCGATCCGAACATCGCGCGGCGCGGTTACTCGCGTGATCATCGTCCCGATTGCGTACAGGTCAATATTGCGTTGGTGGTCACGCGCGAGGGCATGCCGCTGGGGTACGAAATCTTCGCGGGCAATACGGCCGATGTCACTACGGTGCGGGAGATCGTAGCGGGCATGG
>JANNOC010000733.1:0-1626 GCA_031398865.1 Gemmatimonadota bacterium
ACAACGAGGGAGACGGTGTAGTGCGGCATCGAGCCGTTGACGGCGCCGGCGAGCTCGATGAAGCGTGCCTCGAAGCCGGACTGGCGGGCCTTCCACGACAAATAGAACGGGTCCACCGGGATGCAGTGCCCGCCGAGGCCCGGGCCCGGATAAAACGGCATGAAGCCGAACGGCTTGGTTGCCGCCGCCTGCACCACTTCCCAGACGTCGATCCCCAGCCGGTCGCACATCAGCGCCAGCTCGTTGACCAGGCCGATGTTGACCGCGCGAAACGTGTTCTCCAGCAGCTTGACCATCTCAGCGACACGCGGCGAGCTGACGGGCACAATCGTTTCGATGGCGCCAGAGTACAGGGCCGTTGCGAGCTCGTTGCAGGCGGGCGTGAGGCCGCCGATGACCTTGGGCACGTTGCGCGTGTGGAACTTCGCGTTGCCTGGGTCGATGCGCTCGGGCGAGAACGCCAGGAAGAAGTCCTTGCCGGCCTTCAGCCCGGACTTTTCCAGGATGGGCAGGACCAGTTCGTCCGTCGTGCCCGGATAGGTCGTGGACTCGAGCACGATGAGCATGCCCGGGCGAAGCCAGGTCGCGACCGCCTCGGCGGCAGAAACGATATACGAGAGATCCGGATCCTTCGTCTTCCGGAGGGGTGTCGGCACACAGATGTTGATGGTGTCGAGCTCGGCGACGACCTTGAAATCCGTGGATGCCTTGAGTAAGCCCTTTGCCTGCAACTCCGCGACGTCCTTCGTGCTCACATCGTCGATATAGGAGCGGCCGGCGTTGATAGCCCGGACTTTCTCTGGATCGAGGTCGATGCCCGTGGTCGCGAAGCCGGCGCGGGCGAACTCGACGGCCAGCGGCAGGCCAACGTAGCCCAGGCCGACGACCCCTGTTCGGGCACGCCGGGACTTAATAGCGTCGAGGAGGGGTATTGCGGCGGGCGGAATGCTCATGTTCGGGGCCATCGCAAGATACTCGCCGTCAGAAGCGCTCAAAGTCAATCCCTTGTCCGGTAGTTGTCTTCCGCCTGGAGGGTTTTTGTCGTCGCGCATCGGTCAAACCAGAAGCCGTGGAACGGGCGCAATTCTGTGCACCCCGCCCTGTTTTGCTGGGGTAAGGCCGGGGTTCGAGGAGGCGAACACCGGGTGTCGGCCCGGGGGCCGTTCGCTTGCAGAACTGTAATGGAAACGGGCGCTCACGCCAGTTGTGTGTGCGGCGGGAAGGTCTTTTCTTCGCCGTTCGAGCGTTAGCGGCAGAAAGACTCAGGAATTCTCGGCGTGTCGTAACGGCAGCGTGCTTGCTTTGAGTACGCGCCAAAGGTGTCGGCGACTCTTGGACACTCGATGAATCAGCAGCCCAGGGTTCTTCTCGTCGCGCCAGACGGCGGTATTGTTCGCGGACTCGCTCCGAGCCTCCGCGCCGCCGGCTATGTGCCAAAGGTCGTCGTGGACTTCGCTGCCGCAAAGGAAGCGTTGGCTGCGCGACCCGATCTCCTGGTCACGGAACTCAAGCTCGGCGCGTACAACGGCCTGCACCTCGCCATTCGCGCCAGCGTGCAAGGTACGCCGACGATTGTTGTCGGCGATCCGGACCCCGTGCTGGAGGACGAGGCGAGGCGCCAGCACG
>JANNOC010000750.1:0-2184 GCA_031398865.1 Gemmatimonadota bacterium
CCGCTGATCGTCACGCTGGCGCTGGTCGGTCCGAGCCGCTTGATCACCTCCGCGGGCACGGTATAGGTGAGCGAGATCTCGCGGAGCTTCATGAAGTCCGCCTTCTCGAGATACACCCCCGGCACCGAACGAAGGACAATCAGCTCCTTGAACAGCAGCGAATCCGACGCGTTCTGGGGAAAGCGCGCGCGTGGATTGTTCACTGCCGCGCAGTTGTCATTCGACTGACAGCGATTGCGCTCCTTCAGATTGAACAGATAATGCCCGCTCTTGTGGTCGAGCAGCACATACGCGGAAACATTCCGCATGATCGTGAACGTGTTGGAAAACCCAATCTCCCGCGTCGGTGCCGCGGGCCCCACGTAGACAGCGGTATCCAGATCAACCGCTCCTGTCGCGAGCAACTTCGGGGTGCCATCGGCGTTCCGTTTGGAAAACTGCGCCCAATAGCCACCCAGCGGGTATCCCTCGCGATGCCGCTGAAGCGCGCCGTACGCCTGGCCGGCGAGCGTCTCGCTCACCTTGCCTTCGATCCCGAACTCCTCGAGCCGATTACGATTGGTGGCGACGGTGAGCCGGGAGTCCCACACGAATCGGTCCAGACGAACAGGCGTCGCGTTGAGGCCCAGCTCGATGCCGCGGTTTGTCACCTCGCCGAGATTTTCGTTGCGCGAGACGGGGAACCCGCTCGAGGGCGCCACGGGCACCGAGACGAGCATGTCAGTCGTCTGCTTCCTGTAATATGTGAAGTCCAGTCCCAGCCGCTCCTCGAACAGCCCGGCGTCAAAGCCGAGCTCGATTT
The DNA here is from genome assembly GCA_031398865.1 of Gemmatimonadota bacterium. Taxonomy (GTDB): domain Bacteria; phylum Gemmatimonadota; class Gemmatimonadetes; order Gemmatimonadales; family Gemmatimonadaceae; genus JANNOC01. The sequence continues at coordinate 803 of JANNOC010000750.1, forward strand.
CCTCTCCCTTCTCGGGTTTCAGATCCGGGTTTCCGAAGGACGCGATGCGAACGGCAGAGCCCGTCGAGGTGGCGAAGCTGACCTTGTCAACGGTGTAGGTCCGCGTCGCGGAATAGGGCGAAGGCGCCCGTCCGGCGAGGCCCCATGCCGTGCGCAACTTCAGTGTGTTCACTCGCCCCATGGTGACCCAGCGCTGGAGCATCGGCTCCTCGCTCACCACCCAGGAGGCGGACAGCTTCGGGTAGATAATCCAGTCGAAGTTGGTGCCGAACGAGGAGTTGTCGTCGGCGCGAACCGCACCGGTGACGAAGAGCCTGTTCTCCCAGCCGAGCTGCTCCTGCACGTAGTAGCCGACCGAGTTGTTCTCGCTGAAGGTGTTGCTGCCGGAGGTGGTCTGTGCGCTGCCAATGAGTGTGACGTCCGGCGCACCAAGCCCGCTTCCGGTTGCCGCGAGCTGCTCGTCCTTCCTCGCCACGATCTGCGTGCCGAAGGTCGTCGTTGAACGGAGTAGCGGGGTCACCGAAAACGGGACGCTGCCCGCGTAATCGAAGCTGAAGATGCGGGTGATCGGCGTGCGACCCAGGCTTGCACCGCCCGGTTCGCCCTCGTCGCCGGGGAGAAAGAGAAGCGCCGCCTGGGCCGTTGTGTTGTCGATGCCGATCGTCGCGCGGTTGCGGAGCCAGGTGAACGGTCTGTAGTTCACCGTCGCGCCCATCGTCAGACGCTCGCCCTTCGTCCGGTTGTTGTAGGCGTTGGAGCGCAACGGGTCAACCGTGGACCATCCCGGCCCGATGAGCACGGTGCCGGTATTGCGGCCCGGCTTGCCGCGCGCGGCACTGAGCAGAATGGCGGCAGGCGATTCATCCCCGATTGGGAGACGCAGGTCGGTGCGCAGATAGTTCATCAGGACGGTGAAGTCGATCCTGTCGTTCGGCACGATCGTGAAGTTTCCGCGAGTCGACCATTTGTTGTTGAAGCTGTTGAAAAAGACGCCCTGTTCCGTGTCTCGATCGCCGCCGACGAAGAAGCTGTACCGGTCGCCGCCGCCGGTGGTCGAGAGCGAGACGCGCTGGAGCGTGCCCTGCCGGAGCGCGTTCCCGTCCCGCCGCATCGGCTCGTCGGTGAGAATCGTGCCCAGGGCGAGGCCCTTGCAGCCGGGCCATGTGGTGGTGTCGGCGAGTCTCGTGGCGTCGCACGTGGTGTAGTTGACGGGCGTGCGAAGCTTCCACTCCGTCTCACCACGATCGAAGCGCGCCGACCACCGTGATGGCTGCTGTCCGCGCGTGCCCTTCTTCGTGATGATCTGAATGACTCCGTTCGCCGCTTCCGCGCCGTACAACGTCGCGGCGGCCGGTCCCTTGAGCACCTCGATGGACTCGATG
>JANNOC010000071.1:0-3946 GCA_031398865.1 Gemmatimonadota bacterium
ACGACGTCTCCGCCGCGAACCAGCGCATGACCGCATCGTATCGGACAAGGAAGTCCGGGTCTGTGGCGAGCGACGCGAGCTGCGCTGGGTCAATGTGCCGGAGGAGAAAGACGGGGTTATGGCGGTAGCGGTGCCAGAGCCGTTCGTCGATGCCGCGGAATAATGCGCGGGCTTCGCGGTTCCAGCTCCACGCCAGGTTGTTCGCGACGTCGGCCAGACCGCGGATGCGCGCGGGAAATGCAGCGGGTGTGTCGAGTGGCATTGGGAAGCTGAGGGGAGGCGCGTGGATCCTGGCGTCCGAGCAGCAGAGTGTGTGCGGCCGAAAGCTCTCTTTGTAAACGCGAGTGCGCTACTGGCTGCGCGAAATGCGTGATGCCCCGGTGCGCGTGCGAGGCCGTCGTCGTTCCTCGTTTCCACTGCTTGAGGATGAGCGCGCGCAGCAAGGCGGTGCAGCCACTCATCCACGCCTTCGAATACCTTCGGCGTGTCGGCGAGGCGAAAATACGACCGCCATCCCATGAGATAGCTCCGCAGTCTCGTCACCACGTGCACGAGGCTTTTCCCGCCGTTCCGCGTCGTGATCTGCCGGACGCGCTGCTTCAGTACCGTCAGGGCTTTCGGTGCCTCTCGGCGCTTCACGATCTTTCCCGGCGCGACCCAGAAACAGAAGCCCAGGAAGGCGCGCTTCCACACCGGAACCACGGCACTCTTGGCCGGGTTGACTCGGAGCTTGTGCTTTGCGTACAGGCCCACCAAGCCCTGCATCACGCGCTCCCCCGCTCGCTGCGACCGCACGTACACATTGCAGTCATCGGCGTAGCGCACGAAGCGGTGCCCGCGTCGCTCCAATTCCTTGTCCACCCCGTCCAGCAGCACATTCGCCAGTATCGGCGAGAGCGGTCTCTTTCAGCGCGTCTCTCACGATCCACGCCTTGCGGTTCACTCCGGTCGCTGCGATCTGCTTCCGAGAGGACTTGCACCTCCAAGTCAGTGGTCATGCTGGGCACACAAACACAAAGGAGCCCCTTTCAGGGCTCCTCGCTAGTACAGCGGAACGAAAGTTTGATGACGTATTCTCACGCGGCGATTCTGGCTGGGCTCGAAGGTGAGCAGCGAGCCAGGAGTCGCGCCAGATCACGGCGGGTGAACCGCCACTCAAATGGGCGGGCGACGGTTTGGTAGTGGTGCTGGAATCCGAGGATGCGCGCGGCGGCCGCGGCCGCAGTCGGGAAATCGCTTGGGGTCAGCGCCTTGCGCTGCAAAATGGAGAAGTAGATCTCGACTTGATTGAGCCAGCTGGCATGCACCGGCAGATGCACGAGGACGAGGGTGGGCCACCGAGCACGGAGACGGTGAGCGGCCCGTGGCCCACGATGAATGGTGCCGTTGTCCACGATCCAGAAGACGCGACGCGCGGTTCGATAGGGCGCGCGCGTCATGACGTCCGCGACCAAGGTGTCAAATGCCTCAATCGAGATCTTGGGGACCACCCGCCCGACCAACGCGGCGCGGTGCACATCCCACGCGGCCAGATACGCGCAGGTGCCGTGCCGGCGGTAGTCCGAGGAGACCCGCATCGAGCGGCCGGCGCGTGGCGGAGTAATCGGATGCCGGGGCGTGATCAGCTGAATCTGCGTCTTCTCATCGGCCGACAGCACGAAGTCGCGCGGTCCGAGCGGCGCGCCTTTCCACCGACGATGATACAGATCCAGCACCGGGCCCGCCTTGGCGGCGAACTCCGGGTCCCGGGGAAAGATCCAGCTCCGGTGCGTCCAGGGGCGAATCGCATCCTCGCGCAACCAGCGCCAGATCGTCACCCCCGAAATCTCCGCCACGATGCCAGCGGCGAGCACATGCCGCCGCAACTCCGCCCGACTGAAGCGCGACAAGGGGAGGCCCAGCTTCGCGGGGAGCTCACACGCGATCGCCTTCACGAGCGCCACGACGCGAGGGGGAAAAACCGGAGGGGCGACCTCCGCGGGGACGCTCTTCAAGGCCCGCGACTCGCTCGCGACAGAATCGTTGGCGCCATTTGCTCACGACTGGACGCGGCATCTGCAGGCGCTCACCGATTGCCGTATTCGCCAGCCCCTCGGCCGCGAGCAGGACGATCTTCGCGCGCACCACATCCCGATATGGTAACGTATACTGCCGACTCCGCGCCTCGAGTACCTGGCGCTCTTCTCGCGACAACCGAATCACAAACGGACTCTCTCGGGGCATGGCTCCCTCCGGCTCGGTGGGAGTATACCGATGCTTAGTCGAGAAGTCCAGAATATACGTTATCGTACTTATGTCGCTAGGAACTAGCGGCACCGCGATGGCGTTCATGGGGGCCACGTACTACCTGATTCCGCTCGTCTTCCAGAAGAAAGTTGCGTTCTGGAAGGGTGCACGGATCCAGCCGTACCTGTTCGCAGGCGGGATGCTCATCTTCACGTTGGCGATGACGTTTGCCGGGAGCTTCGGCGTGCCGCGGCGGCACTGGGACATCACGTTCAGCCAGGCACCGTTCGACGTCCCGTTCAACCCGGTAGTGGACGTCATTCTGGCGGTCATGGCGCTTGGCGGCCTGCTGGCCGCGACGGGAGCGTTTCTGTTCGTCGCCATCGCCGTGAAGTCGGTGTTCTTCGGAGAGCCGCTCGGCCTGATCACGCCGGGCGTTGCCATGGTCGGTGTCCCGCAGGGGCTCACGCACCCGCCGCGGCATGCGCCTGATGTGGACCAGCGCAACGCCGACCTGCATGCTCCGAGCAAGGGGTGGATGGGGCCGGCACCGGGCACGCTGGTGTTCGTGTTCATCTTCCTCGCGGCATTCATGCTCTACTACTTCGTCAACTGGAAGATCCTGTCTTTCCTATGGAGAATCGGTTGACGGGGGCGGGGCGCGGTGGCGCGGCGGTCGCCTCCGCGGCGGCGATCCTCGCGATCACCGCCGCCTGGTGGGCGCTCGCGCTGTGGCCGCTGGATGCGGCGACGCCGTCGTGGCTGGCCCGCACGCGGCTGGTCTGTTTCGGCGCGGCGCTCGACGGGTTGCCGGACGCCGGCGGCTGGGTACTCCTGGTGGGCCAGCCGCTGGGCATGATACTGTTGCTCTTGTCGGCGTGGGGCGACGAGGTGCGTGAGGGAATGCGGGCGCTCCTGCAGCGGACGCCGGGACAGGTGGCCGCCGGCGTCACGCTCGCGGCGCTCACCGCCGGTCTGGCTGGGGTGGTGGTCCGCGTCCGCGACGCGAACGCCCAGCCCTTCGCGGCAAACGGCTCGGAATCGCTGGCACAGCAACTCACGCGCGTGAACGACGCGCCGCCCGCGTTCGCGCTCGTCGATCAGGCGGGTCGCATCGTCACCCTGGACGATTTCCGCGGACGGCCCGTGCTCGTCACCTTCGCCTTCGCGCACTGCGAGACCGTGTGCCCGCTGGTGGTGCACGACGTGCTGCTCGCGCGCGACCGACTCACGCAGCGCACGCCAGTCGTGCTCGTGGTCACGCTCGACCCGTGGCGCGACACGCCGAGCCGGCTCCCGTTTGTGGCGAAGCAATGGGGAGTCACGGGCGACGCGCACGTGCTGAGCGGGCCGCCGGAGGAGGTGGAGCGCGTGCTCAGCAGGTGGCGCATTCCACGCGTGCGCAACGAGAAAACGGGTGACCTCTCACACCCGACGATGGTGTACGTGATCGGTCCGAATGGGCGCATCACGTACGTGGTGAGCGGAGGCGTGGAACAGATCGTGGCGGCGGTGGAGGCGCTGTAGGAGTTTGATTGCGGGCGACTCGAATTCAGGCACTGGTGGACGCTCCCGGTGTCTGGTGAGCACCAGGCGGCTGATAGACACACGACGGGTCGCTGGCCAGGTAGTCGCCGGTGAGGGCGTAGGCCCGAGCCCGGGAACCGCCGCACACGGGTTTGAATTCGCAGACCGAGCACTTGCCCGTGAGCAGCGAGCG
>JANNOC010000183.1:0-3757 GCA_031398865.1 Gemmatimonadota bacterium
CTCGAGATAGGTGCGAATGACCTGGGCTTCCATGGACTCGCGGCCGGAACGCTCCAGCCGTCCGAGCTCGCGCTCCACTTCCACGCGGGCATCCTTGGGCAGTTCGAGCTTGCCCAGCTTCGCGCGCAGCTCGTTGATCTCCTTGCTCTGATCGTCGTCCCCCAGCTCCTTCTGAATCGCCTTCATCTGCTCGCGCAGGTACATCTCGCGCTGGCGCTCGCCGAGCTCCTCCTGGACCTGCGACTTGATGTCCTCCTGCGCTTCGAGCAGTCCGATCTGGCGCTGCACGTGCACGAGCACGCGCCGTAGCCGCTCCTCCACGCTCAGCGTCTCGAGCAGTCCCTGGCGTTCCGCGACGGGGAGGTCGATGTAGCCGGCTACCAGGTCCGCGAACTTTCCCGGCTCAGTGACGGAGTCGAGCACCTGGTGCACCACCTCCTCGGGGAGGCCGCGCCGCTCACCCAGCTCCGCTGCGCGTTCGCGCGTCTCGCGGTGCAGCGCCGCGAACGCCGGGTCGTGTTCGTCAAGCGGCGACATCTCTTCCGCCTGCACCACGACGGCGCTGAGGTAGCCATCGGTGGTGGAGTACTGCAGCGACGTGGCGCGCTGCTCGCCCTGCAGCAGCAGCTGCACGCCGCCGAGACCGCGCTGAATCTGGCCGATCCGCGCAATGACGCCCATGGAATACAGAATCTCGGGCGCTGGCTCGTCGGTGTTGTCCCGTTGCGCGACCGCGAAAACCAGACGATCGTTCTTGAGCGCTGCCTCGATCGCGCGCAACGTGCCCGGTCGCCCCGCCGCGATCGGCGCGGTGAGGCCGGGAAAGATCACCGTTCCGCGCAGCGGCAGAACAGGTAAAGTCTGACGTTGACCCATTAGACCAATCCTCGTGAGAGCGGCTGCCGGCTGTTGTCGTACAACCAAGTCACCATGCTCTTGGCCGATAGCCGATAGCCAATAGCCGCTCTAGTGCACGTTCCGCTCTCGCTGAGTTACGCCAAACGGGCGGGAATTGCAACTTTTCCACGCCGTCGCGACGTAGGGTCTGCCTATACGGCTCTTCTTTCCAGACGGTGTTATGGGTGCTACACTAGATCTCCGCCCTAGAGGAACTGATTTCATAGTGCCAGACCCGCTTGTATCGAACGTCGATTCCGAGCTGCAGGCGCACGTCGCCCGCGTCCTCGGCGATCACTACGAGCTCGATCGCGAGATCGGCCGGGGTGGCATGGGGATCGTGTACCGGGCGAAGGATCGCCGGCTGAAGCGGACCTGCGCCGTCAAGCTTCTTCCCCCCCGAGCTGGCCTTTCGTTCCGAGATTCGCTCCCGTTTTCTCCGGGAGGCGGAGACCGCGGCGCAGTTGAGCCACCCGAGCATCGTCCCGATCTACAGCGTCGATGAGCGCGAAGGGCTGGTGTACTTCGTCATGGCGTACGTGGATGGGGATAACCTCGCCAAGCGCCTGCACGACCGCGGTCCGATGGACGTGGTCGAGACGCGACGCATTCTCCGGGAAGTCGCCGACGCGCTCGCGTACGCGCACGCGCGCAACGTCATTCATCGCGACATCAAGCCCGACAACATTCTGCTCGACTCGTCCACCGGCCGCGCGATGGTCACCGATTTCGGCATCGCGCGGGCCCTGAGCGACGGCCAGGACTCGCGCCTCACGGCGACAGGGATGGCGATCGGCACGCCGGCATACATGTCGCCCGAGCAATCGGCCGGAGAGCGGGACGTGGACGGGCGCACCGACCTGTACTCGTTAGGGGTCGTGGGCTATCAGATGCTGACCGGCGAGCCGCCCTTCACCGCGTCCAGCACGCCGGCGCTGCTGGTCAAGCATCTGTCGGAGCGACCGGTGCCGGTGAGCGACCGGCGTGCGGGAATCCCGGCCGATCTTGCACGCGCCGTAATGCTCATGCTCGAAAAGGACCCCGCCAATCGCTTTCCCGCCGCCTCGGCACTGGTGGCCGCGCTGGACAGCGGTGACGTCCCGCAGCTCCCCGTTCGCGTGGAGGCCGACGCTGGTGCGCGTGGCGGCACGCTGGCGCCCCGTGAGCCGCGCTCCTCGGGCTACCCCGAGGCGGCGCGCGAGCCCAGCGCGGAGGACGTCGCCCGCTGGACGGCGAAGCCTGTCCAGCGATTCCGCAAGAAGATCACGCCGTATCTCTTCGTCAACGCTGTCATCCTGATGGCGTGGATCTTCGGCGGGCCGAATCTGATTTTCGTTACGGTCTTCTGGGGCATCGCGATCGCGTACGACTACGCGAAGATCTGGTCCGACGGGTACGATTGGCGCGACGTCTTTCGCCAGCCGCGCGACCGGATGCTGCTCGACGTCGCGGGCGACGCCGTGGACAACGTCTCGACGATCAGCTCCGCCGTCTTCGACAAGGGGAAGCGCGCCGAACTGCGCGAGCGCAACCGCTCGCGCCGTCTCGCGGCTGGCTCCACGAGTCCCACGACGCCCGCATCGGCCGCCGACATGGCGGTGCTCGCCGGTTCGCACGCGGGGATCGTGCGTCAGGCGTTCGCGGACCGTGACGAGATCGCTCGGCTCGTCGCGTCCATGCCGCAGGACGAGCGCGCGCTGATTCCCGACGTCAACGCGTCGGCGAGCGCGCTCGCCGAGAAAGTGCAGGGGCTCGCCGTGCAGCTCGCCGAGATCGAGCGCAGCGCAGCGGCCGGCGCGCTGCCGCCGATCGAGCGGGAGATCGTGGAGCTCGAGGCGCAGGCCAATCCGCTGGAGCACCGGCGCAGTGAAGAGCGTGTGCGGCGACTGGCGTATCTCAAGCGGCAGCGACGCGCGGTCGCGGACGTCTCCACGCGCATGGAACAGCTGGGCGGAAAGCTGGAGAACTGCCGCATCGCGCTACAGAACATGCGGCTGGATGTGCTGCGGCTGCGCACCGGGAAGCAGACCTATCAGCACATCACGCTGGTCGCCGAGCGGGCCATGTCCCTCGCGCGCGAAGTGGACAATGCCGTGTACGTGGCGGAGGAGATGTCACGCCTTGACGCGCGCGGTGGCGGCTCGCAGGGCCGGCCGTCGGCCGGCAGGCGGTGACCGACCCGCTGCGCGATCGCGTCATCGCGGCGATCGGGGATCTGTACGACGTTGAATCGGAACTGGGGCGCGGCGGGATGTCGGTCGTGTACCTCGCCCGTGACGTGCGTCTTCGGCGTCGTGTCGCCGTCAAGATTCTCCCGCCCGAACTCGCGTATAGTTCCGACGTGCGCACGCGCTTCCTGCGCGAGGCGGAGACCGCCGCGGGACTGCGGCATCCGCATATCGTGCCCATTTACGCCGTGGACGAGCGCGGGGGGATTGTGTATATCGTCATGGCGTACATTGCCGGAGAGAGTCTCGCCGCGCGTCTTCGCCGCGGGCGGCTGCCGGTGCGGTCGTCGCGGCGCATTCTGCGGGAGGTCGCCGGCGCGCTGGAGTACGCGCATGCACTCGGCGTCGTGCACCGTGACATTAAACCCGACAACATCCTGCTCGACGGTGAGCGGGAGTGCGCACTGGTCAGTGACTTCGGCATCGCACGAGCGGCCGAAGCGGAATCGCGGCTGACGGTCACGGGGGTCGCGGTCGGATCGCCTGCCTATATGTCGCCGGAGCAGGCGATGGGTGAGCGCACCTACGCCGACGACCTGGCCGGGTTGATGGAATCGCTGAACCTCAAGGACATCGTGATGGTCGGCCACTCCACCGGCGGCGGCGAGGTGGCGCGCTACATCGGCCGCCAC
>JANNOC010000194.1:0-2752 GCA_031398865.1 Gemmatimonadota bacterium
ACGCAATCTCGTGGGTCGCGGTGAAGGCGCCGGCGTCTATGTGGACATGATTCAGACCGACGCGTCAATCAATCCTGGCAACTCGGGCGGACCGCTCGTCAACGCCCTCGGCGAAGTCATCGGCGTCAACAGCTCGATCTATTCGCCGACCGGCGGATCCATCGGCTTGGGGTTCGCGATTCCCATCGACCGGGCCAAGCGCGTGGCCGAGGATCTTGTCGCGCATGGCGCGGTCCGCCGTCCCTGGACCGGCGTCAAAGCGGAACTTCCGACGGGGTCATCGCGCGACGCGCTCCGCGCCGGCGTCGTCATTCGGACCGTGGTGCCGGGTTCGCCCGCGGCGAATGCGGGGTTGCGTCCCCGCGATGTGATCGTGCGATCCCGCGGGCGCCTGCTGCGTAATGCGTTCGACTGGCAAGCCGAGGAGCTGGATCTGCGTGTCGGCGAACAGATACCGCTCGTGGTGCGACGCGCTGGGCGCGATCTTACGGTAAGCGTCACGATCGCGGATAAGCCGGAGATTCAGGCGCCCAAGGTCGCGGTGTTGAAGGAACTGGAGCTCGTGTCCGTGACACCGGCGATTCGACTCGAGCGCGGCATACAGAGCGCGAAAGGAGCGCTGATCTACCGCGTCAGCGCGCGCGTCGCCGAGGAGCTGGGCATCGAGACCGGGGACGTGATCGTCCAGATCAATCGGACGCCGGTCGCGGACGCCGACGAAGCGGCGCGCGCGCTGGACTACTATGGCGGCCGCGGCGCCATCCGGATGTACTTCGAGCGAGGCCGGCGCGTGTACTCCACCGATTTCATGATTCAATGACGCTGCACGACACGTACTCGTCGCCGCTCGCGGAGCGTTACGCATCCCGACCGATGCTCGAGCTGTGGTCGGCACAGACGCGGTACGGGCTCTGGCGGCGCTTGTGGCTGGCGCTTGCGGAGGCGCAGCGGCAGCTCGGGCTCCCCGTGCCTGACGACGCGATCGCCCAGATGCGCGCCCGGCTGGATGACATCGATTTCGGGGCCGTGGCGGTGTACGAGCGCCGCTTCCGTCATGACGTCATGGCGCACGTGCACGCGTTCGCCGACGTCGCTCCCGCGGCGCGCCCGCTCATTCACCTCGGCGCCACGAGCGCGTTCGTGACCGACAATGCCGAGCTCATCATGATGCGGCGCGGGCTCGAGCTGCTGCGCACCAAACTGCACGACGTGCTGCGCGCCCTCGCGGCGTTCGCTCGCGAGTGGCGTGCCGAGCCTGCGCTGGGATACACGCACCTCCAGCCGGCGCAGCTGACGACGGTCGGAAAGCGCGCGACGCTCTGGATGCAGGACCTCGTGCTGGACGCCACCGATCTCGAGTACCGCATCACGACACTGCCGTTCCGGGGAGTCAAGGGCACGACGGGGACCCAGGCAAGTTTCCTCGAGCTTTTTGATGGCGATCACGAGCGCGTCCGCCAGCTCGACCAACTCGTGACCAGCGCCATGGATTTTCCGCGCTCACTCGCGGTCACGGGCCAGACGTATACCCGCAAGCTCGACGCGCATGTGCTCGGCGTCGTGTCCGGCATCGCCGCGAGCGCGGCGAAGTTCGCTGGAGACATCCGCATGCTGCAGGCGTTCGGCGAGATGGAGGAGCCGTTCGAAGCGGAGCAGATCGGCTCCTCGGCCATGGCCTACAAGCGCAATCCGATGCGCGCGGAGCGCATCAACTCGCTCGCACGCTTTGTTCTCTCGCTCGACAGCAACGCGAATCAGACACACAGCGTTCAGTACCTGGAGCGCACGCTGGATGATTCCGCAAACCGCCGCCTGGTGATTCCGGAGGCGTTTCTCGCGACGGACGCGATCCTGGTGCTGATGGGCAACATCGTGACCGGTCTCGAGGTGCATCCGGCGCGCATCCGCAGGCGCGTGGACGAGGAACTGCCGTTCATGGCGACCGAAAGGCTGCTCGTTCGGGCCGTGCGAGCGGGCGGCGATCGGCAGGACGCGCATGAGATCATTCGCCGGCACAGCATCGAGGCCGCACGCGCCGTCAAGAAGGGTGCGCCGCACAACGACCTGTTGGAGCGGCTCGCGGCCGATCCCGCCTTCGGTGTGCCTCTGGCGGATCTGCGAACCACCGTGGATCCAATCCGTTTCGTGGGGCGTGCCCCCGAGCAGGTGGATGAGTTTCTCGCCGAGGTCGTGGACCCGCTGCTCGCCGGTGCGGCGCCCGCGTCGGCGGAGCGGGAGGATGTGCGCGTATGACGGCCTCGGCGGTGGAAACGCTTCCCTTCCCGCTCTGGCGGCGCGGCAAGGTGCGTGATGTGTACGACGTGGATGCCGGCCGTCTCCTGCTCGTGGCCAGCGATCGCGCCTCGATGCGTTCGTGCTGCCGTCGCTGGGCGAAGGCATCTCCAATACCATACTGGAAGCCATGGCCACGGCCTTGCCGGTGCTGGCCACCCGCGTGGGCGGCAACGCCGAACTGGTGGTGGCCGGGGAGACGGGGATGTTGGTTCCGCCCGGTGATGTGCCGGCGCTGGCGCAAGGGCTTGTGGCCCTGGCCGGCGATCCACAAACGGCGCGTCGTTTGGGCGCGGCCGGGCGCGAGCGGGTGGAGCAGCGCTTCAGCCTGCCCGCGATGGTCGCGGCCTACCAGGGTTTGTATGACCGCCTGCTCGCCGAGCGCGGCTTGTCACGGAGAGATTGAGCAAGCACCTGTGTGGCCGGCATCGGCCGTGCAGCGGTACTATCGACAAATGGG
>JANNOC010000212.1:0-5943 GCA_031398865.1 Gemmatimonadota bacterium
GCGAATTCGCGGCGATGATCGCTGGAAGCATCTGCCGTGCATCATCCTGACGGCCGCCGGTCAGGAGCAGCAGCATCGCCGCGCCTTCGAGCTGGGCGCGAGCGAGTTCCTCACCAAGCCTTTCAGTCCGAAGAAGCTGTACGCGCGCGCGGCGGAGCTTGCCGGCATTCCCCTCGACGAGAGCGGAGCGCCGGGCGCATGAATCGCTGGGCCGTCGTGCTTGCCGGCGGCGTCGGATCGCGCTTTTGGCCGCTGTCCACGCCACAGCGTCCGAAGCAGCTGCTCCCGCTGGTCGACGAGTCGCCGCTGCTCGCCAGCACCCTGCGGCGGCTCGCCCCGCTTGCGCCGTCGGCGCGCACATTGGTGCTCACTAACGCGTCGCTGGTCGAGGCCATCGCGGCGCTCGTGCCCTCACTGCCGCGGGAGAACATCATCGCGGAACCCGCGCCGGCGGGTACGGCGGCGGCGCTCGCCTGGGCTGCGGCGGAGATCCAGCGGCGCGACAGCGGCGACGCCGTGATGCTGTGCGTGCACGCCGATTGGGCCATCGGGAACGAGCCCGGGTTTCGCGCGGCGTTGGAGCGCGCATCCAACGTGGCCGTGCGTCACCGCAGTCTCGTGACGGTGGGCGTGGTGCCGACGCGTCCGGATCCCGGGTTCGGCTACATCCAGCCCGGCGATGCGCTCGACGACGGGAGTGCCCGCGTGGTGCGATTCGTCGAAAAGCCGGATCGCGCGCGCGCGGAGCGCATGGGCGCCGATGGTTTTCTGTGGAACTCCGGCATCTTCGTCTGGCGGGTGGACGATTTTCTGTCGGAGATCCGCGCGCATACGCCCGAGATCGCGCCGGCGCTCGAGCACGCGGGCGCCGACATCGCCCGCTTCTTTTCGATGGTGCGCCCGATCTCCGTGGACGTGGGCGTACTGGAGCGCAGCACGCGCGTCCTGGTACTCCCGGGCGACTTCGGATGGGACGACGTCGGAACCTGGGCCGCGCTGCGCCGCGTACGGCGCGCGGACGCGAACGGCAACACGTCGAGTGGCACCGTGCATACTCTGGACGCGCATCATAACGTGGTGCATGCCGAAGGAAACACGGTCGTGCTGTACGGCGTCTCGGACCTGGTCGTCGTCACCCGCAGCGGCTTGACGCTGGTCACCACCGTCGAGCGTGCGGCGGATCTCAAGACACTGGTGGAGTCGCTCCCGCCCGCACTGCGCGACAGGTCGTGACGCTCTCGCTGTACCTCTACGACGACGCGCGCGCGCGCACGTTCGAACCCTTTGCCCTCACCCGGCCGGCGTCGGAGCTGCGCGCGGGTGTGGAGATCATTCGGGTGCGCTGGGAGCGTGCATTCGACGTCGCCGCGAGCGGCGCCGTGGTCGCGGCGCATCTGCGCGATTTCGAGGAGCTGGATGCCCCGTCCGCGACTGTTGACGAGCTGCCCGCCGGCGCGGTGCTCGTTAACGCGCGCTGTGTCGTGGCGCTCGGGGCCGTGCCCGCCGACGCCGTGGTGTGGATCTGCGACGGCCGCGTGGCCGCCGTGCGGCTTGGCAGCGCTGTCCCGGTTTCTGCGCTCGAGAATGGTGCGGTCCCGCTGGAACAGCTTCCCCGCGCGGCTGGGCCCTCAGTGGCGATCGCAGGACGGTGGATCGACGAAGTCTGGCATCTACTCCGCGATCTGAATGTTCAGCTCGCCGATGACATCGCAGCGCTGGGACCGCGCCTGACCCAAGCGCGCGTGGACAACGTTGTGATCGTCGGGTCCAGCGGTGTTGTCGTGGAACAGGGAGCGACCATTGAACCGCAGGTCTGCTTCGATACCACGGCCGGCCCGGTGCTCGTGCGGCGTGGCGCCGTGGTGCAGGCCTTCACACGACTCGCGGGTCCGTGCTATGTCGGCCTCAACTCTGTGGTCACGAGCGATCGCATCGGCTCGTGCGCGATAGGCGACTGGTGCAAGGTTCATGGCGAGGTCAGCAGCAGTATCTTCCTCGGCCACGCCAACAAGGGTCATGACGGGTTCGTCGGGCATTCATATCTCGGCCGCTGGGTGAACCTTGGCGCGGGCACCACGACGAGCAATCTCAAGAACACCTATGGTCCGGTCACGCTGTGGACGCCCGATGGCGTACGCGACACCGGGCTGCAGTTCCTGGGCACCCTCTTCGGTGATCACGCGAAAACCGGGATCGGGACGCGGCTCACAACCGGAACGGTGATCGGCGCGGGCGCCAACGTCTTTGGCGGTGCGATGCCGCCGAAGGCGGTGGCGCCCTTTGCGTGGGGCGATGGCGAGCCGTACCAGGTGTATGGCGTGGAGAAATTTCTTGCGGTGGCGGAGCACGTCATGTCGCGGCGGCAGGTGACGTTAGGCGAGCGCGCGCGGCGCCAGCTCACGGAAGCCCATGCGCGGCGCTGGTCGGTGGCGCGCGCGCCGGAGCGTGCATGAAGACGTGGGTGCTCGGCAGCGGGAGTCGGGGCAATGCGGTTCTGCTCGAGAGCGCCGGCGGCCGGGTGTTGGTGGACGCGGGCTTTGCGCCGCGAGTGATCGCCGATCGGTTGGCGCAGATTGGCATCGCGCCCGAGTCCATCAGTCACGTGGTGATCACGCACGAGCACCACGATCATGCGCGCGGCGCGGCGGGCTGCGCCCGGTTGTGGGGATGGGAGATTGTCGCCACTCGGGGCACACTTGGCGCCTGCCCCGAGCTCTCCGGCGAGGGCGTGAGATCTCGTGCCATAACGGCGGGAGAGACGGTCGCGCTCGAAGAGTTCGAGATCGCGACGGCGCGAACACCGCACGACGCCATGGAATCCGTAGCGGTGCGTGTCACGGCGCGCAGCTCGGGTGTCCGTGTCGGAATTGCTAACGATCTGGGGTCTGCCACCGAAGGAGTGCGCGCGCTGCTGTGCGGGCTCGATGTCCTGGTGCTGGAGGCGAATCACGACGAAGGGATGTTGCGGGCCGGTCCGTATCCGCCGTCCGTGCGCGATCGCATCGCTGGGCGGGGCGGGCACCTGAGCAATCGCGCCGCGGCCGTCCTGGCCGCGCAATGCGTCACTGGTGGGACACGGCATGTCGTCCTCGCGCACCTGAGCGAGCGGTGCAACGATCGAGGCATCGCGGCTCTCGCCGTCCGCACCCTGCTGGTTCGCACCCACTTCGCCGGGTTGCTGCAGGTCTCCACGCAGGACCTGATGTGCGGGCCGTTAACGGTCGAGCGGACGGTGCGGCGCCCGACGAGTACGGTGCAGCTCGCGCTGCCCTTCGACGAGGTGAGGTAGCTCAGGGCGTGGAACATTCCTGCTAGTTCACAACCTGAATCCACCCCAGTATTTTTCGCCGCGCGAGCGAGCTGCCACAGCTGTACACGATTTCAGGATTGCCGTTGACCTCATTGAGCAGCGCATATTCAGCCGCTCCTGAGGGATTGCCTCGGTTGTCGCACTGCACATTGCCGCCGATGCGAGGGGTACCCGCAATGAGACACTGGGCTCCCGCATAGATCATCCCCTCGTAGTTTTCGTTCGCCGCATTGGAATTGCCGGCGATGGACACGTCGCCGCCTGCCATGATACTGATATCGTTCAAGTCGGGAATGATGTAGGGATTGCCGGAGACCTGGACGGAACCCGAGGCCAGGATCGTGAGCGCTAACGGTGATGAAGCGCTTCCGGTATTACCGGAAATTGTCACGTTGCCTTGAACGCAATAGGTGCCACCGCCAAGGCTATTGCCGCTGCCTGTCCACACAACCGGGCTGCTGCCGGTGCGTCTCCAGCCATTCACCGGGGAGCCCGTCGCATTCACCGTGACGCCCGTCGCGCGCGTGCGCAGGGTGCCATTGGCGAACAGGTCATAGTCCGCGGCGCCGCACCAGTCCATCGGATTGAGCGAGTCAATGTCTATGCGTGGCTGACCGCTCAGCGGAGTGATGTCCACGCCGGCCGGAGTCTCCGCGTTGCCGCTGGCGGACCCGGTCGCCGACATCGATCCGGTAGTAGTGGTCGTGCCGCTTATCGTAAGGTTGCCATTCGCATGTGCGCCGCCGCACGGCCCGAGGACCGAGGGGTTGCCATTGAGCGCCAGGTTGCCCTCCGCCGCAATCGCGGGCATCGGCGTCGCGCCAATGGTTACGTCCAGTGCCGCAGACGCATTCTGCGGCGTCGTCGCGACACAACGGGCGATGAAGCGGGAGTTGCCGTCGCCGAGTGGGTTGACGATGGGATCGTTAGGGTCGTCGAGCAGCTGAACTGAATACCGGCCGGCGGTCGTCCGGATTCCCGTGTCGGGAATCTGCACACTGGCACTCAAGCCGTTACCGCGCAAACGCCCGTCGTCGCTCGTCCCCGGTATGTCGTCGCTTCCGCGCAGGAGACGCGTCGCGCTCAGTGTCCGCAAACTGTCGCGCGTGACCGCCACCGCGTGCGCGACCCCTTCTTCGGCGAGCATCAGCGCCCGCGAGACGCCTTCCCGATTTACCACGGCCAGGGCCTGCATATCAGCCAGGCCGAAAATGCCCGCACCGAGCATGGTGAGGATGACGAGCCCGAACAGCGCCATCGGGAGGGCAACGCCGCGGCGATGTGTGGGCATTCCACGACCTGAGTCAGGTACTAGTTTCGCAAGTATATCCACGATTGCCTCCGGATGAGCAGAACTGAGCCCGTATCGCGGGGAACCGCGAGAGTTAGGCGGACGCGCGTAGCGTTAGGTATTTGCGCAGCAGTGGTGATTGCCGTGCCGTTGGTCGCGAAGTATTCGAAGCGGATTGAGCGAACGGGAAACGCCACGGCCTGTGGTTGCGCCCCCGCTTGCCAGCGCACGTACAGCGTGTCGGAAGCGACATGCGCCTGAGTGTCTTCCAGCAATCCCGTCAACAGCCCGTCCGCGGGGTTGAAGTCGCTACGCACGCGGATGTTGTCGAACGTTCCGCGCCCCAGCGGATCGGGCGCAATTGTGGCATTGTTGGTAGAGAAGGGATCGGCCCGCCCTGACCGCACCAGCCGCGTGAGCAGCAACTCGACCGAACGCAGCGACTCCTGCGCATGAATGGCGCGCGTCTGCCGGCCGTAGCTGCGAATCACGCTTATGATGGTGCCGCCCATCGCCGCGATGATGACGCCCAGCAATCCGAGCGCGATCATCATTTCGATCAGCGAGAAGCCCGCGCGGCGGGTTCGGCGACCGCGGGTCATTGGAACACCATCAGCGTGGAAAAGTCCAGCGAGCGCACATCGAAGGCAACGGGCGTGCGGGGCAGGACGCGCACGTCGACGCGGCGCGTCGCCGCCACACCAGTGCTCACCTGCCAGCGGCGCATGTACCAGCGCCCATTCAACGCAAGCGAAGAGTCCGAATAGTTCGCGATCGGAGTAGTGAGCGACCCCCCCACGGCGAGCCGCGCGCGCAGCGGATCCGCCGAGGGCGTCATCGTATACGAGCGCAGCTCCTCGAGCTTGGCCTCGGCGATCGACGTCATCTCCGTGCGGCTGTTGGAGAGGCGCTGCCGTTTCATAGAGCTCGCCATGAGGCTGGCCATGCCCAGCATTCCAACCGTGAGCATCATGATGGCGATCATGAGCTCGATAAGTCCAAAGCCTTGACGCGGGCCGACGAGTGGGCGCGCGGTGCGCGCATCACGGAAACGCAGCATCAGAAGCTCGCATAGCCGGCGACGCTCAGCCGGACAGTCTTCTGCCGGGAACCCGCTTGCAGCTGGAAGTTTGCCCCACCGATCATCGGCGGGCCGAAGGAAGCAAAGCGCACCGAGTCCGGCGCCCCGGCAACGAAGCTGACGCCGTCGGGAAAGGAGCGCACAGCGGTGCCGCACTCAATCCCAACGTGATGAAGAACTATCCGTTCAGCCGGCTGTCTGCGCCGGCCAATGTGCTGGTCATGCCGGGGCTGCAATCCGCCAATTTCTCGGCCAAGCTGC
>JANNOC010000255.1:0-2288 GCA_031398865.1 Gemmatimonadota bacterium
TGGCCAAGCGCGGCGCGCTGCTGCACGACATCGGGAAAGTGCTGACGCACGAGCACGAAGGCACGCATGTGCAGCTCGGCGTCGAGGTGGCGACGAAGTACGGCGAGAATCCGCTCATCGTGAATTGCATCGCGGCCCACCATGACGACGTGCCGCACGAGACCGAAGTCTCGGTGCTCGTGCAGGCGGCCGACGCGATTTCCGGATCGCGGCCGGGCGCGCGCCGCGAAGCATTCGAGACGTACGTGAAGCGCCTCGAAGGGCTCGAGCGGATCGCCGCGAGCTACCGCGGTGTGGAGAAAGTATTTGCCATCCAGGCGGGACGTGAAGTGCGCGTGATCGTGACGCCCGAGGACGTGGACGACGCGCGCATGGCGACCCTCTCCGAGGAAATCGCGCGGCGCATCGAGGGCGAGCTGCAATACCCCGGTCAGATCAAGGTCGTGGTGATCCGGGAGACCCGGGCGGTGGACTTTGCCCGCTAAGGTCATCGACGGGAAAGCGGTGGCGCAGCGGATCCGCGCTGACGTCGCGCGCGACGCGGCGGCACTCAAGGCGCGTGGCGTCACGCCCGGTCTCGCGGTCGTCCTGGTGGGGGACGACGCGGCCAGCGCCGTGTATGTGCGCGCCAAGGGGAAAGCGTGCGAAGAGGCGGGCATGCACAGCATCACGCTGCGGCTCGTGGCGGATACCAGTGAAGCCGATCTGCTCGCGCACGTGGACGCGCTCAACTCCGACACCGCGGTGCACGGCATTCTGGTGCAGATGCCGCTCCCGAAGCATATCAATGCCGATCGCGTGATCCGGCGCATTCGTCCCGACAAAGATGTGGACGGCTTTCACCCGGTGAACGTCGGCAAGCTCATGCTCGGCGACCGTGAGGGATTCGTCCCGTGCACGCCGCTCGGCGTACGGGAGCTGCTGCGCGAGAGTGGCATCGAGACGCGCGGCGCCGAGTGTGTCATCGTGGGGCGCAGCAACATCGTCGGGAAGCCGATGGCGGCGCTGCTGATGCAGGACGCTGCCGGCGGCAACGCGACGGTGACGGTATGTCACCGGCACACGCGCACGCTGACGGAGCACACCCGTCGCGCCGATATTCTCATCGCCGCGGCAGGACGCCCGAAGCTCGTGACCGGCGACATGGTGAAGCCGGGCGCCGTGGTGGTGGATGTCGGCATCAATCGCGTAGACGACGCTGCCGCACGCCGCGGCTACCGGTTGGTGGGAGACGTGGATTACGACAGCGTGAGCCAGGTCGCGTCGTACATTACTCCGGTGCCCGGAGGCGTGGGGCCCATGACCATCGCATTGCTCTTGCGCAACACCGTACGCGCCGCGACGGCGGCACCGCGCGCGTGACGGAGGGCGGGCGGCGCGCGCAGCGTGGTGGGCGCATCGAGGACGCGCTGGAATTGTTCGCGCGCGACGGGATTCCGCCCGAGCCGCCGCCTGACGACGCGCCGCCGGGGGCAACCGCGGCAACCGCGGTGTCGGTGTCGCTCCTCACGCAGACGCTCAAGGACGTTATTGAGGGAGCGTTCGTGCCGATCTGGGTGTGCGGCGAGGTCAGCGACTTCAAGGCGCATCGCAGCGGCCACTGGTACTTCGCGCTGCGCGACGGCGCGTCGCAGATGCGCTGCGTGGTGTGGTCCCGCGATCAACGGCGCATGCCGGCGCCGCCGGACGACGGGATGCAGCTGCGCGTCTTCGGACGCCCGACGGTGTACGCCGCGCGCGGCGATCTCCAGTTCACTGTCCAGGCGATCGAGGCCGAGGGCGACGGGCTCTGGCGCAAGGCGCTGGAACGCACGCGGCTGCGCCTCGAGGCCGACGGACTCCTCGCCCCGGAGCGCAAGCGCGCGATCCCCCGCTTTCCGCGGCGCGTCGCGGTGATCACGAGCCCCGACGGCGCGGCGCTGCACGACATCGTGTCCGTCATCCGCCGCCGCTGCGCGTCGGTGGAGATCGTCATCGTTCCCGCCCGCGTGCAGGGCGACGGTGCCCCGGACTCGTTATGCGCCGCGATCGCCCGCGTCGCGCGCTGGAGCGGCTGCGATACCCTGATCGTGGGGCGCGGCGGCGGGTCGCGTGAGGATCTGTGGGCGTTCAACGATGAACGCGTCGCGCGGGCGCTGGCGGCGTGCCCCATGCCGACGATTTCCGCCGTCGGCCACGAGGTGGACATCACCATCTGCGATCTCGTGGCGGATCTGCGGGCTGCGACCCCATCGGCCGCGGCGGAAGCCGCCGTCCCGCTGCGCGACGCGATGCGGCTCGAGGTGCGC
>JANNOC010000268.1:0-2845 GCA_031398865.1 Gemmatimonadota bacterium
GGCGGGAGCGGGAAGGCGGGCAAGGTGGGCGACAGATGCTCCATCCGAAACGCGCAGCGCTCGGCGACGGCGAGCGTGTGGCGGATGCCGTCAGGGGCGTGCTGCCAGCGACGCGCCAGTTGCGCGGCACTTTTGAGGTACCACTCGGCATTGGGGCGCAGGCGGGTGCCCATGTCGTCCAGCGTGCGCTCGTGCTTGAGACAGGCGAGGACGTCGTGCACCATGCGGTCGCGGGCCCGCGCGTAGTGGACGTCGTTGGTGACCACCCAGGGGATGTCGAGTGCGCGCGCCACCGCCATGAGATGCCGGGAGGTGTCGCGCTCTTCGGGAAGGCCGTGATCCCAGCACTCCACGGCGACGCGGCGGTCGAAAATGTCGAGCAGCGTCGCCACCGCTTCGCATGCGCCGTCCGGATCGCCCGCCGCCACCAGCGACGGCACCCACCCGCGCGGACACCCCGTCAGCGCGAAGAGCCCTCGGGCGTGCGCCGCGAGCAGGTCGAGCGAGACGTGGGGCCGCCCGCGCGGGTGATCCATCCGCGCCCGCGTGACGAGGGTGGACAGGTTGCCATAGCCCTCGCGCGTCTCGGCGAGGAGCACGAGGTGCGACAGGCGCGATGAGTCGCCGGTCACCGCTCCCGTTAGGCTCGGCACCTCCACCGTCAGCTCGGCGCCAATGATCCCGCCGATGCCGGCGATTCCCGCCGCCTGCGCGAAGCGCACCACGCCCCCGAGCTCGTCGTGGTCGCTGATCGCGAGCGCCGGCTGCCCCAGCTGCGCGGCGCGCTCGACCAGCGCCTCGGGTGACGACGCACCGTCCAGGAGGGAGAAGGCCGAGTGACAGTGCAGCTCGACGTAGGAGCGGCTGTCGGCTGCCGGCTGCCGGCTCATCCGCAGACGTCCATCGCCGACCCCCGAGCACGGACAGCCGGCCGCCGTCCGTCAGTCATACCACCCCTGCACATACCACGCGGCCGTCGTCGCGTGATCGAGCAGCAGCAGCAATTCGCCATGGTCGTCGCCACGGCAGCGCCAGTAATCGCGGTGATAGGAATCCTTCCACCAGTCTCCGGAAAGACGTTCGGGACCGATGGCGCGGGTCAGGGTGATACGCTGTCCCTGACGCCAGAGCGCGACGGGGATCGCGCCCGTGCATTCGACGCTCACGGCCTCCGGGGTCTCGAGCAGGCGGAGGGTGCGGAGTATCGCGGGCGCGCGGTCGCTGGATGCGGCAGGCGGGGAAAGAATGAGGGGGGGAGCGCTCTCGATGTCCAGCCATGCGCCCGCGCGCTCCGGCCGATGCTCGTCGCACGCCACCGGACGCACCACCACCTCCGTTCCCAACTCCGCCCGCAACCGCGCGAACGCCGCCGCCGCCGCCGCCGGATCACGCCACGCCGTGTCGAGCAGATCGCCCTGCTCGCCTGGCACTGGTGCCGTCGCCGTGATCGCCACCGTCACGCCGCAGACGGGTGCCGTCAGCCGGAAACTCTCGAGCAGTGCGCGACAACGCTCGAACAGCGGACCCACGCGCGCCAGCGCGCGCGCCGGCCGAACTTCCCGCGTCACCGTATGCGCGCGTCCACCCGACGGAAGCGGGCCGCGTCCGTCGTCCAGCGTGACCGTCATCGCGATCGCGGCCGCCGCCCGCGCGTCCGCCACGAGACCCTGCACGAGACGGTCGAGCGCGGCGCGCACCAGAAAGAGCACCGGCTCCATCGTCGCCGCCGGCAGGGACAGATCCGCCGACACCGTGCGCTCCGCCTCCGGGCGCAGCAGCGCGGGACGCCGCCAGTCGTCACCCCGTGCGAGACGCAGTGCCGTGAGTCCCGTGTCACCCCAGCGCTGTTCCACGTCGCCGGGCTCGAGGGCCGCGAAGCCGCCCACCGTGCGCAGACCCAGCGCGTGCAACGCGAGGCGCAGCTCCGCGTCCATGGGAACCAGCGAGAGCGGCAACGGGGCGAGAAACGCCGCGCACTCGTCAGGCGGCACGACCGTCACGCTGCGCGCGCCGTCGTCGCTCCACGTCGCGGCTCGCGCGGCGACGCAGGAACTTGCGATCGCCACGCGGGCACGGGGATGCCAGCCGCGCGCGATGCGCAGCAGCGTACGCACGAGCGCACGCTCCCCACCGATCGCGTCCAGACCGCTCGCACCGATCCACCAGACACCCGGTGCACCCGCGACGGGAGACACCTGTGGACTCGCCGCGAGAAAGGACGCGGTCGCGCGCGTGATCCCGTTCGCGATCACCTGCTCGTCCCACGAGCGGATGCTGAGCCTCGCGCACCGGCTGCGCGCTTCAGCGGTGGTCATCCCCGCGCGAATCCCCGCGCGCCCGGCGGCGGTCGTGACCGCGCGTAACCGTGCTCCTCGTCCCCCCGTTCCCGTCCGTCCCGCCGTTCGATCCCGACCGCCACCCCCTTCCGTCAGCGCGATCGGGAGGTCGTCCCAATGCAGCTCCGTGTTCGGAATGCCGTCAGCCGCGGACGACTGCGGAACGGGGCCCACGGTGGAGGGGAGCGAGCTCCGGTTCGGCGCACCGGCGTTTCCGTGGGAGCGTGACGGTTCCTGTGGTGAGCGCGGCGAGGCTGGCGGGAGCTCCGGGAGGAGATCCAGCTGTGCTTCTGATTCCCGCGACCGGCTTTCGATCGCGCGCCACACCGCGCCGATCGGGAATCTCGGGATCCGCACACAGGCGACGCGCCACGCCGATTGCACAGCTGACCTCCACCGACTGATGAATCCCGCCCTTGTCTACCGCGACGACGAACCCCTCCGAGGCGCCTGTCGCGTTTCTCTCCCCCGCCCCCCCCCCCCCCCCCCCCCCCCCCCGGGGGGCCCCC
>JANNOC010000732.1:0-8207 GCA_031398865.1 Gemmatimonadota bacterium
GTGGGTTCGTCGGCCAGGATGATGCTGGGGTTGTTCACCAGCGCGCGCGCGATCGCCACGCGCTGCCGCTGGCCGCCCGACAGCTCGTTCGGGCGGTGCGTCATGCGGTCTCCCAGCCCAACCAGCTCGAGCGACGCTTTCGCGCGCCGGCGTCGCTCCTCGTGGCGCAGCCCGGCGTACACGAGCGGCAACTCCACGTTATGCAGCGCGGTGGCGCGTGGCAGCAGGTTGAACGTTTGAAAGACGAAGCCGATTTCCCGGTTGCGCACCCGGGCGAGCTCGTCGTCCTTCTTCGCCGATACCAGATCGCCATTCAGCCAGTATTCGCCCGCGCTCGGCGTGTCGAGGCAGCCGATGAGATTCATGAGCGTGGACTTGCCGGAACCCGATGGGCCCATGATCGCGACGTACTCATTGCGACGAATGGCGACGTCCACGCCCCGCAGGGCGCGCACGACCTCCCCTCCCATGTCGTAATCGCGAGTGAGGCCACGCGTCACGATCACCCAGTCCTTCTCCGGCGCCTGGCCGGCCAGCTGGACGACGGCCTTCCGCTCCGCCGTCGTGCTGAGCCCTGTGTCGACGAGCGGCTCCATCAGGACTTGGCCCCGGTCTTCGCCGTCTCCGACTTCTTGGGCGCCTTGGTTTCGCGCACGAGCGTCCCGTCCTTGAGTTCGCGGATTGCCTGATAGGTTCCCGCGACAATCTTGTCGCCCGACTTGAGGCCGCTGATCACTTCGAAATACTTCTCGCCCGCGATGCCGACTTTGACGGGACGGAACGTGACCTTGTTGTCCGTGCCTACCACGAAGACGCCTTCCACGTCGCGCTTTCCGACCTGCTTCTCCGGCGGCGCCTTGCCAAGCGTGACGACGGTGTCGCCGCGCTCCAGCGGCTCGTCCTCACGCACCGTGAGCGCGATGATCGGGATGGAGAGCACCTTGTCGCGCGCGTCCGTAATGATCTTCGCGGTCGCGGAGAAGTCGGGGCGCGTCTCCGCCGGCGCATTCAGCAGCTGAATGGTGACTTCGTAGTCGATCGCCTGGTCGGTGGCCGCCTGCTGTGTGGCCGCGGCACCGCGCACCGAGCTGTTCGAGATCTCCACGACCCGGCCGATGAAGGTCGTGTCCGGGAAGGCATCGATCTGGATCTGAGCGGAATCGCCGATGGAAATGCGCGCCACGTCGGTTTCGTCCACCTTGACCTTGGTCTCGAGCACGCTCATATCGCTGATCGTGAGCAGCGTGGCCGCGTCCCGGTTCAACGTTCCCATGATCGCGGTCTCGCCCTCCTCGACGTTGAGGCGGGTCACGCGACCGCTCATCGGCGCGATGATCGTGGTCTTGCCGAGCTGGCTGCGCGTATCGCGCACCGAGGCCGCCGATTGCTGGACGCCAAAGTTCGCCGCGTTGAGCAGCGACTCGTTCACCTCCATCTGCGTCTTCAATTGTTCCAGCGCTTCATCGGAGATGAGCGTCGGGTTGGTCTTGCGGATCTCGGCGGAGCGTTCGTAGGTACGCTTGGCCTGCGTATAGTTGGCATTCGCCTGCGCCGCTTGCGCGCGCGCTGAGGCGAGTCCGGCTTCCGAGCTCTGTGCGGCCGCGCGCGCCTGATCCAGGTCGATCTGGAGCAGAAACTGCCCCTTGGCGACCATCTGGCCTTCCTGCACGGCGAGACGCACGATCCGGCCTGTGACATCCGAGCTCAGGTTCACCTTGGTGCGCGGCTGCACCTGCCCGCTCGCGGTCACCGAGGCCACGAGATCGCGCTGCTGCACGGCTTCCATGCGGACCTCGGTGGCTTTCTTTCCGCGTTTGGCCGCGGTCAGTGCGAACAAGCCCGCCACTCCGAGCAGCAGCACGCCCGCGATCGACCACTTCACTTTCTTGCTCATGGATTCTCTGTCCTCGGGTTATCGCAGGGGGCGGCCCACGGCGCTTTCGAGCGCCGCGAATGCCTTGTGGTAATCATATACGGCGTTGATCCGCGCGTTCTCGGCGCGCCCGAAGGCGTCGCGCGATGCGGTGACATCGAGAAAGGTGACGGCGCCAACGCGATAACGCTCCTCGGTGAAGGCGAGCTCTTCGCGCGCCTTCGCGGTCGTCTGCTCCTGCAGCGTCACGGTCTGGGCGGCGGTGCGGAGATTCAAGTACGCCGCGGTGACATTCGCCGTGAGATCCAGCTCGCGCGCCCGCACGCGATACCGCGCGTCCGCGCGATTCGCGCTGGCTTCCTGCACCCGCAACTCGCGGTTGAGATTGTCGAACAACGGCAGGGAGATCGTGGCCGTCAGAGATCGGGGCGACGACGTGAAGTCGAAAGGATACTGGCGGTTACCCGAGCGGATGGACGACGCCATTTCCGGTGTGAACTGGATGAACGCGCACTGATCGAAGCTGTTCGGCAGATTCAGCGCGCGCCGAACTTCCTCGGTGCGAAAGCACTCGGCGCGCTGCTGCTCGACACCCAGCCGCGACTGCTCCACCAGCAGATTGCCGTTCGTATTCTCGTACGTGTAGCCGCCAAGACCCGTTGAGATGCTCAGCGACGGCATGTAGTCGCCGTGTGCCCGGCGCACCGCGAGTCCAGCGACCTTCTCCCGCGAGCGCAACGCGTTTACCTGGGGGTTATACCGCCGGGCGGTTGCGAGGAGCTCGTCGATGCTCATGGCCGGCTCGCTCACCGCGAAGCCGGAGACCAGCTTCACATTGGCCGGCTGCTGCACCCCGAGGTCACGGAAGAGACGCAGCTTCTCGATCTCGATGGCGTTGCGGGCCTGTAGCGCGGCGACCTGCTGCTCGCCAAGCGCCACCTCGGCGCGCCGGACGTCGAGCTGGGTCGCGGAGCCAACGTTGGCGCGCGCGCGGGCGAGCTCGACTTGCGCCGCCGCCGAGTTGACGAGGGTGTCCTGTAATGCCGCTTTTGCTTCCGCCTGCAGCACGGTGAGGTACTGCTGAATGACACCGGCCCGGAGCGCCTCACCCGCGTCGCTGATGTCTGCCTCGACCGCAGTGCGGTTGGCGCGCTGCAGCTTGGGATTGATGAAGGTGGCGCTGCTGAGAAAGTAGGAGATCCCCAGATTGTACGACGACTGCCGCGTGCCGGAGCTGCGGAAGTTCAGGCCGCTGAAGATCTGGTTTCCCCCTTCCCGGAAACTGCTCTGGAGCGCGGCGTCCGCGGACGGAAGGAAGGCGGCATACGCACTGCGCACGGCGGCGTCGGCGGGGCCCCGGTCGTTGGCCGTCTGCTGGTAGACCGGGTTGTTGCGCCGGGCGAGTTTCAGCGCGTCGTCGAGCGTCAGTGTCGGCTGAACCGAATCGGCCTGCTGCGCAGCGGCGGGCGTCGCAACCGCTAGCGAGAGGAAGGCGAGGAGCAGAACACGCATCGTACAGGAGTCCTGGGTGGAGGTCTGGCTGCCGTACGCCGACCCGCCGGGGGAGGTTTCAACGACTGCTGAGACGGAAGGTAAGGGCAGTCGTCAGTCGTCGGTCATCAGTCATCAGTCGTCAGAAACTGACCACCGACAACTGATTACTGACGACCGATCACTTCACGTACCCCCTATCGCAACGGCTCATCTCTTAACGCGACGAGTCCTCGGGCGGGAATGCTGACCTTGAGGACACGGCCGTCGGCGTCCACCCATATCAGCCGGTCGGCGGCACCCGGCTCGCGCAGGGCGAACTGTCGCGCCTCGATGGTCTTCCCACCGATGACCATCGCCTCGCTCGAGCGCGCTTCCACGGTCATGGACAGCTGCTGATTGCGTCGCGGCACAACGATGGGAATGGCTCCCTGGCGCGCCGCGCGGGCGACAAAGAAATACTGGTGGAAGATCTCCTCATCCAGGATGAGGGCGCCGTCGGCCACGACATACTCACGCGCCGATTCGCCACGGGGCGTCTGAATGCGCGCGCTGAAGCGCCCGCGACCGACCTGTCCGGAGAGTCGCTCCTGCAGCGTTGTGCCGGACTTGACCTCCACCTGGTAGGCGAGCGGTACCCCGCGCGTGTCGGTCCGCAGCGCGGGCGACACGCGGCGGTCGGCATACGTGATCGTGGCGCTCGCGACGTACGACGCAGTGCTGTCGCCACCCTGTGTGCGGCGAATGCTGAACTCCTCACGCGCGTAGGGCTGGCCCTCGCGCGTGATCGTAAAGCTGCCCTCGTCCACGGTGACAACCTGGGCGGACAGCGCGGGGGCGAGAAGCAGCGTCGCTGCGAGCGCCAGACCGGCGCGACTGAATGGGCGATGCATGATACGAATCATACCCTGTCGCGGGCGGAAGGGTTCACTCTTCGACCGTCGGTGCGAGGAAGATACGGTCGCTGATCCGGCTGCGGATGCGTTCGTACAGCGCCTTCCCTTTCTCCGCGGACGCCAGCGACGGACGGCCAATCGAGCCGGGACTCTGCTTCGTCAGGCGCAGCCATCCGCGGCGGTACCGCCGCAGCTCATCGCGCGCCATCATATAATCCTGTGCGAACTGCATCTGCACGAGGTGCGGTGCAAGGTGTAGCATGATGGAGGTATCCACTTCATCGCCGTGCATGGCATCGGTCTGCCCTTCCAGGAGATCGGCCAGCGACACGGCGAAAATATCCACGACGCGCACGCGCGCTTCCGCGGTGATCACCGTGCCCAACGCCTCCTGATGCGGGTCATGACCGTGCGCGGTGAGCAGAACGAACTCGCGAATCCCCGTCGCTTCCCAGGAGGCGAGCAGGTCGTTGAGCATCCGGTGCAGCGTTTTCTTGCGCATGGAACCGTTGCCGACCATGCCACGTTCCGACTCGACATTGACCCCGTACTCGATGGTCGGGGCGCGCAGCACGCCGAACTCCGCGGAGAGATCGTCCGCGAGACGCTCCACGATGAGCGTATCACACCCCAGCGGCAGGTGAGGCCCGTGCTGTTCGCACGTGCCCACGGGGATGATGAGCCGTGGATCGTCGGCAATGATGTCCGCGATCTGCGACGGCAGCAGCTCCTTCAGCCGCCGCGGCGCTGCCGCAGGAAGAGGTTGGGCCATTTCGATGCAGCGTAAGGTGCGGACGTCGGGCCGGCAACGGAGCCAGCAGCTGTGGCTGGTGGCCGCCGGCATCACACTGGTCGCCGACGCGTGGTGGTTGCGGGCGCCCCTCGTACCTTATCTGCTCGTCGTCGTCACCGCCACCGTGGGACTCTTGATCCTGACGGTGGTACAGCGCGCGTGGGACCGCTGGCGGCTCGGCGCCACGGTGTTCGCGATGGTGTTCCTCGCTCTCGCGGGTCGGGCGCAGCACACGCTGTGGCGGATGGACGGCGACTGGGAACGCGTCCGGCTCGCCCTGGAGAGTGAGAGCAGCGCCTTACTGCGCGCCGAGCTGGACGAGACGGTTACCCAGCTCCGGCGCGCGGCGCGTTTGGCGTTGGACGCTCCGCCGGACACGGCGGAGGCCTTCGCGTATCTCGCCAGGCTGGCGGGTGGCCCGAGTGAGCGCGGGCTCGTCCTCCTGCATAACGATCGTCCCGTTGCATGGGCCGGACGCGTGCGCGTGGCAGTGGATCACATGGACGATCACGTCGGCGCGACGGTGACTCCGTTCTACGTGGAGATGCACGCGTACGCGCGGCGCGGTGCGTATGACGCGGTCGCGACGGCGTTGTTGCACGCGGCCCCGCCGGCGGATCGCTTGAGCGTACCGTTGGACCGGCGACTCGCGGCGCGCTTCGGCTTCGACGCCTTCGTCTTCACTTCGCCTGGCGGCAGCGACACCACCGGCTCCGATTTCGTGTACCGCGTTGACGGAGTGCCGCTCCTGCGGGCCGCCACGCCCGACATCTCTCGTGATCGCCTTCGGCTGCGCGTCCTGGAACGTGCACGACAACGCGGAGCGCTCGCCGCGGCACTGTTCGCCGTCGTGTTTCTCGCGGCGGCGTGGCGAGGAGCGGCACCACTCCCGCGGCGTCTCGCCGCCCTCGCCGTGGTGCTGGCCGGTATCGCGATCGTTCCGCTGAACAGTCTCTCTGGCGCGTCGCGTCTGTTCGACCCCTCGCTGTACTACGCGTCGCTCGGCGGACCCTTTACCGCCAGCATCGGAGCGCTCGCGCTTACCGCCGCACTGCTGCTCCTCGGACTGCTCGCGATCCTGCGATCCCGTGTGCGTCTCCGCTCGCGCGGTCTGGCGGTCGGCGCGGTCCTACTGATTGCCGGGCTCGGACCGTTTCTGCTGCGCGATCTCGCACGCGGTATCACCCCCGCGCCGGCCGGGGTCACCGTCGGCACATGGCTCGCCTGGGAGATCGCGATCTTCCTGGCGGGGGTCTCGGTGCTGCTCGCCGGCGCGTCCGCGGGGGGCGCGGCGTTAGGCGCGCGGCGCGGAATCCATCCGGCCCTCGCACCGGCCGTCGCCCTGACCGCCGCCTTCCTCGGACCGCTGCTCTGGAACGCACCGGGGCGATGGCCGCCGTGGTATCCGGCGCTCTGGGTTGTCGCGATCGCGTCGCTCGCTCTTGCCAGGCGCACACGCGGGTTCGTGCTGACGGCGGCGCTGGTGGCCGCCGCCGGCGCCGCGACTCTGGTGTGGGGCACGACGGCACGCAAGCGCGTGGAGCTCGCGCAGCGTGATGTCGCGGGCGTGCAGACCGCGGATCCGGCGGTCGCCGCGCTGCTGACGCGCTTCGGTGCCCAGCTCGCGCAGGGAAACGCGCCTGTGTCTCGGGCGGAGCTGCTGGCGCGGTACGTCGAGTCGGACCTGGCCGCATCCGGCAACGCGGTGGCGCTGACGACGTGGCGCGCCGATACGGGAGGGGCGATGGACGCAGAGTTCGCGACCGCGCCTTTCGACGAGGCGCGCGCGGGGGAGCGCCGCGTCGTCGAGGCGGCTCGAGACAGCGGCGAGCTCGTGTTGCGCGCGGTGCCCGCGGCGGCAGGGGTGTATCTCGTGCTCGCGGTCCCGTTCGACGACGGCCGTGTCACATCCACCCTGGTCGCGCCACACACACGACTCATTCGCGAGGATCCGTTCATCTCGCTCATCGGCGTCAGTCCGGCCGATCCTGGGGAGCCGCCCTACTCGATGTCGATGGTGGATATTGATTCCCGATCGCTGGAACTGTCGCGGCCGGCCGGAGCGCCGCGGTGGACACGCGAAGGGAACGAGGTGCATGGGGACTTCGTTCTCTCCGCCGGGGCGGGCGCGTCGCGGGCGCACGTGGAGGTGGAGCTTCGGCCGCTGGATGCGCTCATACCGCGTGGCGCGCTGGTCCTGCTACTGGATCTCGTCATCGTGGCCGCGCTGTGGACGCTCAACGCGCTGGCGGGCGGTGGATTGGCGCGCTGGCTTCGGCGACGCGCGTCACGCTGGGCACAGAGCTACCGCGCGCGACTGACCCTCGCGCTGTTCACGTTCTTCGTCATTCCCGCACTGCTGTTTGCCGCCTGGTCGTATCGCCGTCTGCAGAGCGACGACCGCCAGGCGCGCGAGCTGCTCGTCGGCGAGACGCTCCGCAGTGTGGCAACGGCCGCTGACGTCGCGCAACTGCAGGACGCGAGCGACCGTCTCGCATCGCCGCTGCTCCTGTATCAGGACGGCGCGTTGACGGATGCGAGCGACTCCCTATATCTCGCGCTCGCGCCGCTGGGGCGGTATCTGCGACCGGAAGTACACCTGTCGCTCGGTCTCGCCGAGGAGGTGACAATGAGCCGTGGCGAGCGTGTGGGGCAGGCGCGCGCGCTCTTCGGCTACCGTGCGGTGGCGAACACCGCCGGAGACCGCGTCGTGCTCGCCGCGCCCGCGCGCACCGACGAGATCGCCCTCGACCGCCGCCGCCGCGACCTCGCCGTTCTGCTCGCGTTCGCGACCGTACTCGGTGCGCTGGCGGCCCTCGGCCTGAGTGGAGTCGCTGCACGGCAGTTCGCGCAACCCATCGGAGTGCTGCGCCGCGCGGCGCTTGCGATCGCGGCGGGGGAGCGCGAGCCGGTGCTGGCGGTGGAACCGCCGTCGGAGTTCCGTCCGGTCTTCGCGGCGTTCCGGCGGATGGCGAGCGATCTCAGTGGAAGCCAGGCCGCCCTCGAGGAGGCGCAGCGACGCATCGCCGCGGTACTGCGTAACGTGGCGAGCGGTGTCGTTGCCGTGGACGCGAATGCCGTCGTCGCGTTGGCGAATCCTCGCGCGGATGCGCTGCTCGCCCACGCGCTCCCGCCCGGCACGCCGCTCTCCGCG
>JANNOC010000293.1:0-2495 GCA_031398865.1 Gemmatimonadota bacterium
CCTGGTTGCCGGCTCGCGATGACGCCCAACTTGTGGCGCACAACGAACGACGCCAGCTGTACCTCAGGACTCAGGACGACAGGGACCCCCCACGCCAGCGCCTCGACGACCACCATCCCGAAATTCTCGTGCTGGGAGGGAAGCACGAAAGCGTCGGCCCGGCGCCAGAGCGCAGCCTTGGACTCGCCGGACACAAAGCCCGCAAAGATGATCCCTGCGTCTTCGCCTCCTCTATGCACTGCCCGTGCCCGTACAGAGCGCGCATAGGAGGCCTCGCCCTCCCCGGCAACGATCAAGCGTGCGCCCGGCCGGGATGCCCTCACCTGAGGCCAGGCATCGAGCAGGATTTCCAGCCCCTTCACGGGGTGAAGGCGGGAGAGGAAGAGGACGATTTCGTCCGAGTTGCTCGCTCGGTGGGAAGCCGCGAGCATGTCGGCCGTCCTCCTCCATGGCGGAGGGACCACGTACGCGCGGTCACCGAGGCCGAGACCGTGCCAGGATGCCTCGTCGCGCTCGGTGGAGGTGGTAAAATGAACCGCCGCAGCCCGCCGGAGATTGGGATACTCAAACGTTTTGAAGAAGAGTCGCTTCTGCCAGCTTCGGCGATGCTCCACGGTATACCGTGACAGCGTCCCGAACGGGCAGACCACCAGCGGTCGCCCCAGACGCAGCGCGGCACGTGCGGCGCGGGAGCTCACGAAATTGAGAAGGCCGTGCACGTGGACAGCGTCGTGGTCTCGCCCATGACGCCTGATCCAGCGGTTCAGCCCGGGCGAGAGCGCCAGATGCCCCGGACCCGCCGCGGTGAAGGTCAGAACGTCGGTTCCAGGCGACGCTTCCGTGAAGGCCTCGACATCAGCGGCCTCGGCATGCGGCGCGAGCACCTTCGTCGCGATCCCCGCCTGTCGTGAGGCGTCAAGGTAGCCAAGCAGAGCCGACACCGGACCTCCGTACGCGCGGGCGAGGCTCGGCATTACGTGCAGAACGTTCAGCGCGCGCCTCCGTTGAAGGCCGCGGCGAGAATCGGGAGCAGACGCTGCGAGAATCGCTCGAACGTAAACAGTGACTCGTATCGCCGCCGTCCCGCTTCACCGAATCGCCGGCGCTTGTGCTCGTCGGTCAGGAGCGCAATGACAGCGTCAGCAATCGCGCGGGGCGCCTGCCCTTCAATCAGGATGCCGGTCTCCCCGTGAACCACGGTTTCACCCGCGGCATCAGCCTTCGAGGCCACACAGGGCACCCCCGCGCGCATCGCTTCCAGGTAGACCAGACCGAAGCCCTCGCGGCGACTCGGCATCGCGAATACGGCACACCGCTCGTACAGCGCGGCCAGCGTCGGTTCGGAGACGAAGCCGGTGAACAAGACGCGCTCGCCGATCCCAAGCTCGGTGGCCTTGGCCCGCAGCCGCGGGATGTCGTCACCGCGTCCCGCGAAGACGAGCTGAGCTCGTGGCGCCCGGGCCGCTATCGCGGGCCAGGCCTCCAGTAACTCATCATGTCCTTTGTATCGCTCAGCGGAAATCATCCGTCCCGCGATGAGAACCACCTGCTCACCAAGCGATGCGAGCAGCGACCTGTCCGGCTCCCCCCGGGACATCTCGGGAAGAAGCGCCAGTGGACACGGTACCACTTCGCCCACTAACGGATGGGCACGCATCACGCGATCGGCTGTGTAGCGGGAGATACCAACACGAAGCGCGGCACCGGAGAGCGTTCGCAGACGGTCCGGGGCGAGTTCGGGATCCCACGCTTCCACGTCGAAGACCATGAGGGCGTACGGGCGGCGAATGGCGGCGGGAACGTGCTGCTGAAGGCGGGCAAGGCTCAGGTGCATAAAGAAAATCCAGTCGGCTCGGCGTCGCATTTGCCCCGCGACGAGCCGCGCGGCAAACGCAATGCCTTCCCTGAAAGTCACAGCGTCGTGCCGCGCGGCGGCCAGCTCCAGAACCCATGGTCGTTCGCGCGCACTCTCCACGAGCACGCGATGGATCAGCCTCGACGCGAACGCGATGCCGCCGCCATCCTCTTGCAGCGAGACCGCCGCAAGCGCGGGCCGGCCGAGCAACGCTGGCGCGACATTCGCGCGCGCTCCTGTGCGATCGTCGCCTCGCTCCCGCCCCACGATCCCGCTCTCGCCACCAAAGGGCTCCGGAGCGTGCGCTCCCTCGGTACGCATCACGTCGCGGGAACGTCAGTCAGAGCGGGCGCCGTCCTCCGCCGCCAGCGTCGGAGTTGAGACCACGCCGGAATCGTCGCGATCGCCGCGAACATGACGATGGACGACTTGGTCACGTGATTGAGACCCTCGGCCAGACCCGACTCCGCCTGCATCGTGTACAGCATGACGTAGGGCGCCCACGCCCACCACAGCACGGACTCCCGCGACCACCGTACGAACACCCGGTAGAGCAAACCGAGCAGAAGGCCGAGAATGAAGACGCTCACGAGCCCCCCGAATCGTCCGAAGTTCGCGTACATCTCGCCGGCGAGACTCA
>JANNOC010000359.1:0-1504 GCA_031398865.1 Gemmatimonadota bacterium
CTCCAAGATGGCGGCACCGAAAGGCAACCTGGTGCTCGACAGCAAGGAAGGGCTGCTGAAGGGTGGCGTCTCGGGTCCGGCGATCGTGCCGGGCAAACCCGCTGAAAGCCGGCTCATCACCGCGATCAGCTTTACCGATCCACTGGCGTCGATGCCGCCGAGCGGCAAGCTGCCGGAGACTGTCCTCGCCGATTTCCAGCAGTGGATTGCCCGCGGCGCGGCCGACCCTCGCGCAACCGCGCCTGCCGCAGCCGCGGCGACGGCGCATTACAAAGGGATGTCGCTCGAAGAAGGACGCAAGTGGTGGGCGTTCCAACCCGTGACCGCCCATCGTGCGCCGAAGGCGGCCGCGAACGGCTGGCCGAAAAACAAGATCGACAACTTTATTCTCGCGAAGCTGCAGGACAAGAAGATCGCGCCGTCACCGCAGGCGGACAAGCGCACGCTGGTGACGCGTGCCTATGTCGATCTGCTCGGCTACAAACCCACCTTCGAAGAAGTGCAGGCATTCCTGAACGATGGATCGCCGAACGCGTACGAAAGACTCATCGATCGGCTGCTCGCGTCGCCGCATTACGGCGAGCGATGGGCGCGCCGCTGGATGGACGTCGCGCGTTACGCAGAAGACAACCCGACGTCTGAAGCCACCAATCCACCGTACCCGTACGCGTGGCGATATCGCGACTGGATTATCGAGGCGCTGAACGCCGGCATGCCGTACGACCGCTTCATCAAGCTCCAACTCGCCGCCGATCTGATGCCCGGCACGACGCGTGCTGACATGCGCGCGCTGGGGTATGTCGGCGCCGCGCCCGTCTATCACACCGACCGGCGGTTGTCGGGCGAGGTGATCGGCGGTCTCGTGACCGATGACTGGGACGACCGCATCGATGCCGTCTCGCGCGGCGTGCTCGGAATGTCGGCCGCGTGCGCGCGGTGCCACGATCACAAGTTCGATCCGATTACCCAGAAGGACTACGCCGCGCTGATGGGCGTCTTCGCCTCGACGCTGCGCGCTGAACGGCCAATGTTTGCGGTCGACCCGAAAGTCGAGCAGCGCTACATGTGGCTCCAGCGCCAGTTGTTCGACCTGGCGTATTCGATCAATCTGCTCGGGAACGAGGGCACCACCTTCACCAACGGCGCGGAGAAAAGAGCGAAGTGGACAGCCGAGATGGCGGCGTTCAAAGCGGAAGCGACGGCGCTGCTCGAGAAATACCCTCAGCTGTTGCAGAGCCTCGATAAATTCTGGAATCCGCCGCGCCGAGGAGGCGGACCGCCGGCGGCAGCCGCCGCGCCACCGGCGGCGGGCGCGAAACCCGCAGACGGCGCAAACGCCGTTGCTGCTGCTGCCGTTCCCCCGCCGCCACCCGCGCGAGCCCGTGGCCCGCAGGGCTCGACCGAACCGTATGTGAACGCCGTGTTCGAGGCTGCGTTCCGGCGCCCTGGCCCCGCACTTCAGGCAAAAGAGGGACCCATCAGGGAGCGTCGCGCGGCAGGCGGG
>JANNOC010000174.1:0-1877 GCA_031398865.1 Gemmatimonadota bacterium
CGGTGGCGCGGCCGCTCGCGGAGGGCCGGCCGGCGGCGGGGGCCCCATACCCGCACCCGCCGTGCCGAACGCGGATGTCTATTTCGCGCGCCTGACGCCGTCTCAGGCGCCAGCGGCAAAAGCACAGGCGACGTTGGTGCCGTTCGTCGACCCGGTCGTGGAAGCGATTCCAGTTCATACCCGCGAAGCTGAAGACATCAGGACGATTCGGAACTACACAATTTCGTCCGGCGGCAAGCAGTACAAGATCTATCGTGGCGACATGCATCGGCACACCGACATGTCGACTGATTTCAAATACGATGGGTCACTCATCGAGGTTTATCGATACGGCATCGACGCGGCGGGAATGGATTACATTGCGGCAACAGATCACGGAGCCGGGAACGATCAAGAGTATCCCTGGTGGCAGGGTCAGCAATTAGTGGATGTGTTCAAAATGCCGGGAGGTTTTACGCCCCTTTTCGCGTACGAGCGCAGCCTCCTCTTCCCGAACGGGCACCGAAACATTGTCTGGGCCAAGCGTGGGTTCCGAACGCTGCCGATTGCCCCAGAGGAGCAGATGGGTAAGGAAGGCGCGGCCAAGTTGTTCGCCGAACTGAAACGGACGGATGGCATCTCGATGCCGCATTCATCTGCCACCAATCAGGGCACCGATTGGCGTGATAACGACCCTCAAGTGGAGCCGCTCATCGAAATCTATCAGGGCTATCGAACGAGTTATGAGTACGAGGGTGCACCCCGAGCGGCCACGGCGACGAACAAGCGTGCCCAGAAGAGCGGCTTTCAACCGCAGGGCTTCTGGTGGAACGCGCTCGACAAGGGCTACAAGCTGGGCGTCCAGGCGAGCAGCGATCATTGGTCGACCCACGTCTCGTATGCGTGCATCCTGGCTGAATCGTGGACACGGGAAGGGTTGCTCGATGCCATGCGCAAGCGTCACGCATATGCGGCAACTGACAATATCGTTCTCAATTTTCAGGCGATGACAGGCAACACCACGGCGTTGATGGGCGATATCGTGACCTCGGCGACGAACGATGCTCCAAAGCTGATGGTGCGGGTCGTGGGCACCGGGACCATCAAACAGATCGATGTGATCAGGAATCATGCGTTCATTTACAGCACCCGGCCCGGTGCTCGCCAAGCCGGTTTCGATTACGTCGACAGACAGTCACCGCCTGGAGAGAGCTGGTACTACGTGCGAGTGGTGCAGGAAGATGGGCAGCTCGCGTGGAGCTCGCCCATTTGGATTCAAAAGCCGGCTTCCCGGGCGTCGAAGTAGTTGAACTGATCCCGCTCGATCTCCTCATTGTCGGCGCCGGCCCAGCCGGTCTGGCGGCCGCGATCGCCGCCAAGCAGGCTGGGTTGACGTACCGAGTGATCGAGAAGGGTACCGTCGTGAACTCGATCCTCAATTTCCCATCCTACATGGTGTTTTTCACGACGGCCGAACTCCTGGAGATCGGCGGTCTACCGTTCACCACGCCCTACGGCAAGCCGACGCGGCTCGAAGCGTTGCGCTACTACCGCCGGGTTGTCGACACGCACCAGCTTGCGATTTCGCTGAACGAGGAGGCCGTTTCCATTCGCCCCGAGGCGATGGCCGGAGCAAGCGAGACAACGTTCACCGTGGCGACTCGCGCGGGGAGCGGTGTCGATCGATGTTGTTGTACGCGCGCGGTTATTCTCGCAACAGGCTACTACGACCATCCGAGTCTCCTGCACGTACCAGGCGAGGACCTTCCGAACGTATCGCACTACTACAAGGAGCCGCACCAGTATTTCCGCCGGCCAGTCGTCGTAGTCGGCGGTCGCAACTCGGCGGCTGAAACCGCCCTTGATTTGTACAGGGCCGGTGCGCGCGTTACGCTGGT
>JANNOC010000385.1:0-3115 GCA_031398865.1 Gemmatimonadota bacterium
GCGAATGGAAGAAATTTCATTCAACACTGCATGATGTACATACCGGCCTTGCACAACAAGGTAAGATCAATGCTGATAAATTAAAAGGTCAGGCCAAAGATCTCGCCGTCACCGGCGCCAAGGGCGGCACCGGGAAGACGACCACCGCGGTCAATTTGGCGGCCGCGTTAGGCAGCATGGGCTACCGCGTGGAGCTGCGCGACCTGGATCCGCAGGCGTCGGCCACCCGCGCGCTTGGGCAGCCGCCGGCGGACGACCCGCTCACGGTGCGCGCGGTCCCCCTGCGCCACGCACGCCTGCCGGATGGCTTCCTGATCCTGCGCCCCGCGGGCCGGTCACTCATTCGCGTGGAGCAGGGCACCAGCTCCGCCGAC
The DNA here is from genome assembly GCA_031398865.1 of Gemmatimonadota bacterium. GTDB lineage: Bacteria > Gemmatimonadota > Gemmatimonadetes > Gemmatimonadales > Gemmatimonadaceae > JANNOC01. The sequence continues at coordinate 375 of JANNOC010000385.1, forward strand.
GGCCTCGTCGCGCCGCACGCGTACTGGGGCGCGCATTTGCTGCTCATCGACTGCCCGCCGGCGCTCGGGAATCTCACGATGGCTGCGCTGGCTGCGGCGGACGTCGCGCTCGTGCCCATCGAGGCCTCGCCCCTCGCGACCGTCGCCCTGCAGGATCTGGCCGCGACCGTAGCAGAACTCCCCCCCGCCGACCGTCCCGTTCTCCGCGCCGTCTGGACGCGCATGCAGGGTCGCCGGCGGCTGTCCGCGGACACCCGCGAGCGGATCGAGACGGAGTTCCCCGGCACGGTCTGCGACACCGTCATCCCCGAGGACGTCCGCGCCGCGGAGGCGCCAGGACAGGATCTGCCGATCACGTTGTATGCGCCGAGCGCCGCGGCGAGTACCGCCTACGAGGAGCTCGCGCGTGAGATCGCTGTGGCGCTGCGACTGCCGAAGGTGCGCCCCGCGCTGGATCAGCGTTAGGCCGCGGGCTGGGAAGCGGCGAAGAGCACCGCGTCCTCGTACACCGCCAGCCATCGCGTCACAATCGAATCCCAGGTGAAGTTTCGTCGCAGGTGGTCCCGCCCCGCGTGTCCGAGCGTCACCCCGAGCGCCGAATCGGCCGCCAACCGGTCGAGCGCCGAGGCAAGCGCGACGGGGTCTCCCGGCGGAACAAGAAGTCCCGTACGCTCCGGCTGCACGATGTCCGTGATGCCGCCGGTGTCGCTCGCGACTACCGGAACACCCCAGTTCATGGCCTCGAGCAGTACGACACCCAGTCCTTCCGTGTCGCCGCACGCATCCACAACGGCGGGCAGCGCGAATACGCTCGCCGCCGCGTACATCGCCTGCAGCGCGTCGTCGGAGATACGCCCGTGAAAGCGGACGCGCGCCGCGATGCCGAGCTCCCCGGCGAGTTGCTCAAGCGCGGCGCGTTCCGGCCCGTCGCCGACAATGTGCAGCCTCACCGGTCGCGTAGACTTCAGTTCGGCCACCGCGCGCAGCAACACCGCAACCCCTTTGCGCTCGACCAGGCGCCCGACGAAAAGCACGGCAAACTCGCGTGCAGCATCGTGGACTGCGCCGTCGTCGCGTTCGGGAGCAGTCGGGAGACTCACCGTGTACGGGATCACCTCGACCGGCACCTCGGCGACCCGGCGCACCTCGCCGGCCGTGTACGAAGAAATCGCCACGACGCGATCCGCGCTTCTGATGATGCGCCCGAGCAGCGCTCGCAGCAGGCTCCGGGTGCGCGATGCCAGTCGCAGTTCGGCGCCATAGAAGGTCATCACGAGCGCCGCCCGGTGCGCTCCCCCCGCACGCGCGCTCCAGCCAAGCACCCCGAGCGGCATCGGCCAGTGCACGTGAATCACATCGTAGTGATGCCGCCGGCAATGCCGGAACGCCGCGAGCGCGCCCGCCGCGACGAAGAACGCGGGAAGCACCTTGTAGAAGAGCGACGTCCGCATCCGATCCGGCGCCGTCTCTTCATGCGTAAGATTCTCCCAGCGACTCGCAAAATAGCGAAAGCGGAAGACCGGAATGCCGTCGAACACCCCGTCGCGCGCACCCTTGTACGACGACGTCAACACCTCGGCATCGACACCCGTGGCACGCAGCCGCTTCAGCAGCTCCACCAGCCACGGCGAGATGACGTCGCCCTCGAAGCGCGGGAATGCCGTGACAATGTGGAGGATGCGCACGCGGGGAAGTATATTTGCCGTCGCGATCAATTCAAATCGAGAGCGCGACGCGAGCCACGAGCCTGCAGTCGGAGATTACCAATGCGTCGAGCGCCGATGACGGAAGCCGTATGCGATGATCGCTAGACACGTTCGCGCGCTGTGGCTCGTCGCCATCCTGCTCGCGCTGGCCGCGGCCGCGACCGTCCTCGTGCGCACAGCTCGTCCCTCGCTGCAGTCGCTCGCGGCGATCGATCTCTCCTGGTCCTTGCTTGCCCTCGCGTCCTTGGCATGGTACGCAAGCTTCGGCTACCTCGTGCTCAATTGGGCGCGCAGCCTGCGATGGTGGGGGCAGGAGCTGGCCACGACTGGCGCGCTACGCATTTTCTTTCTGTCCAATCTCGGACGCTACCTCCCGGGGGCCATCTGGCAGTTCGCCGGGCTTGCCGCGCTGTCTTCCGCGCACGGCATCTCGCCGGTCGCGGCGACGGGTGGCGTCGTCATGCAGCAGCTGGTGCTGCTCCTCACGGGGATGGTGCTCGCCGTGGTCACCGTGCCGGGACTGCTCGGCGATTGGACGCTGCGGCTGCATCCACTGCTGCTGGTCGCCGGTGCCGCGCTGGCACTCTCCGGCGTCATCGGCATTTTGCCAGTGCTGCTCGCGCGCGCACGACCATTCGTGCTGCGTCGTTTTCACGGTCGCGCGACGCTGCCGGATGTGACGCGCGCGAATCTCGCGACTTACGCCATTCGCACGAGCATCGGGTGGGTCGGCTACGGCGTGTCGTTCTGGGTGTTCTCGCGCGCCCTCTTTGGCGCGGATGCCCCCACGCTTTTCACCGCCGCGGTGGCGTTCATCGCGGCCTCCGTCCTCGGCATCGCCGCGGTCTTCGCCCCGGGCGGGATCGTGATCCGTGAGGTCGCGCTCGCGGGTGCGTTGGCACCGGCGCTCGGGTTGGAGCGCGCCACTGTCGTGGCCATCGCGTCACGCGTCTGGCTCATCGCCCTGGAGATTCTTGGGGCGCTGGTTGTGCTCCAATCAGCGCCCGCGACCGCGGACGGCGTGACTAGGAACCC
>JANNOC010000467.1:0-2975 GCA_031398865.1 Gemmatimonadota bacterium
CGTGCTCGACGCCGTGGACATGAGCGTGGACGGACGCGCGACGCGCGCGTTCTGCGCTGTCCGCCCGCCCGGACACCACGCCCTGCACGCCTCGGCGATGGGGTTCTGTCTGTTCGGCAATATCGCGATCGCGGCGCACTACGCGCGCCAGCGCCACGGGCTGCAGCGCATCCTCATCGTGGATTGGGACGTGCATCACGGCAACGGCACCCAGGCGCTCGTCGAGCAGGAGCCCGACATTCATTTCATCTCGATGCACCAGTGGCCGTGGTATCCGGGACCGGGATCGGCGGACGATCGCGGGCCGCACGGCTCGGTGTGGAACGTCCCCATGTCTGCCGGTCTGCCCGCCGCCGAGTACGTCGCGGCGCTGACGCGCGGCATCGACGCGGCTACGGACGACTTCACTCCCGATCTGGTGCTCGTGTCCGCGGGGTTCGATTCGCTCCGCGGTGATCCGCTCGGCGGATTCACGTTGGAGCTCGCCGACGTGGATCATCTGACGCGCATGCTGAGCGATCGCGCGGAGGCGTGGTGTGGTGGCCGGCTGGTAAGCGCACTCGAGGGCGGTTACGCGCCGGATCAGTTGGGCGACGCGTGTATCACGCACCTGCGCGCGCTGCTGCCGTAGCGCGCGAGCGCGCCGTGAACGCCGCGCGCCTCTGTCAGCGGCTACCACGCGACGATATACTTCTCGCAACGACACACGGGCCGACCCGCCGTGCCGGCACCCGCAGCCCACTCACATGAGCGCTTCCGCGCGCGTGCCGCCCGTTCCGGCGGTGCTTCGTCTCGTACAGATGGTGGTGCTCGGACGATGGCGCGCAACGGGAGAGGACCTGTATCGCGAGGTCGTGGCGATTACGGAGGCGGTCGCGGGGCAGGAGATGCTCGTGTCCGGGTGCGGTGATGGCGTGACGGCGGAGTGGCTGGCGGCGCGCGCCGGCGTGGCGGTGACCGGGGTGGACCCGGACCGCGAGCAGATCGCGCGCGCCGAGCAACGGGCGCGCGCACTGCCGAACCCGTTGCCGTTAACGTATCAGCAGTCGGCGCTCGACGACCTGCCGCACGAGGACAACGTCTTTGACTGCGCGATCGGCGAACCGGTGCTGGCCTCGGCGGCCGATCCGGAGCGTGCGGTCGCGGAACTGGTGCGCGTGACCAAACCGATGGGGAGCATCGTCCTCTTACAGTTGACCTGGAGCTCGGAGATCAAGTCCGTCGCCCGGGAGCTGCTCGTGGAACGGCTGGGGTTGCGTCCGCATCTGCTGGTGGAGTGGAAGCAAATGTTGCGCGACGCGGGAGCGGTGGAGATCACGGTGCAGGACTGGACGTCGGGCTCGCCGGGTGGCAAGTCGCGGTCGTCTCAGAGCGCGAAACGGCGGACGGATCCCGCCCAGCTGACATGGCAGCACAAGATGCAGATTGTGGGGCGGGCGTGGCGGCGATGGGGATGGCGCGAAGCTCGCGGCGCGGTGGAGCGGGAGACGACGCTGCTGCGTGAGCTGCAGCGCGAGCGCGCTATCGGCTTTCAGTTGATCAAGGGGGTGAAGTGGCCACACGCGAAAGCCTAGTCAGTCCGACGCCAGCAACAGGCGTGGCGGCAACGGACCGCAACCAGAACCTTCCCCGAAGCTATTTCTTCACGGCCGACGGGACGATTCGGCGCGACCTGACGCCGCGAGAGCTGTGCGACGTTCTCACGCTGGACAAGGGTGCGCTCTGGGTGGACGTGGACACCACCAACCGGCATCAGGTGGCCACGCTGGAGAAGGTGTTCAACTTCCATCCGCTCGCCCTTGAAGACACGCTGAATCCCAGCAGCCGGGTGAAGCTCGAGGAATACGATACCTACCTCTTCCTCATCGTGCGCGGCGTCAAGTTTTGCGATGAGACAGCCGACGACCCGTACGATCTCGACACGTTCAACCTGAGCATCTTTCTCGGGCGGAATTTTCTGGTGACGGCGCACGGCGAGCAGGCGGTGAGTCTCGCGACGGTGGCGGAGAGGCTGAACCGGTCGCCGGACCTGTTGTCGCGCGGCGTCGAGCGTCTCATGCACGCCATCATCGACGCCGAGATCGACGCGTACTTTCCCATCATGGACCAGATCGACGAGTTCGTGGACGGGCTGGAAGAGCGTGTCTTCAAGGAATTCGATCGCAACGCGCTGCACGAAATTTTCACGGTGAAGCGACTGGTGCTCACGCTGCGGCGGCACCTTGCACCCCAGCGCGAGGTGTTCAACATCCTGACGAATCGCCCGAACTCCCTGCTCACACGGGAAACGCAAGTGTACTTCCGCGACGTGTACGATCACGTGCTGCGTATCAACGACTCGCTCGAGAACTACCGCGAATTGTTGAGCAGCGTGCTGGACGCCTACCTCACCCAGGTGTCGAACAAGTTGGGCTCCATTACCAAGGGTCTTTCGATTATCGCGACACTGAGCGTTCCGTTCGTGGTCATCAGCGGGATGTGGGGGATGAACTTCGACACCGTGCCGCTGGCGTCGCACCCGGACGGCTTCATGCTGATGCTCGCGCTGCAACTCGGTATCGGTCTCGGGTTGCTCGTCACGCTGCGGCTGCTGAAGCTCCTGTGAGCGCGCTGCGACTGTACGCGCTTGTGGCGATGGACAGCGGAGCGCCTCGCCCGGCCGCCGACGGCACTCGGTTCATCACGTACCGTCATGCGGGCGCCATCGTGTCCGAATCGCAGTACGAGCGGGTAACGCCGGAACGCAACGAACTGCAGCGGTACCGCGAAATCGTCGAAGCGGAATTCGCGCGTCGGAGCTGCCTCCCGGTTCCGTTTGGCATTGTCTTTCGGACGGAGACCTTGCTGGCGCGCTGGCTGGAGCTGCACTACTCCGCGCTGCTCGACGGTCTGGCCTTCGTGGAGGATCGCGGATGGCTGAACGAGCGCCGCCAGCGCCGGTGTCAACGTCGGGGACGACGCATCGCGATCGACAC
>JANNOC010000487.1:0-10649 GCA_031398865.1 Gemmatimonadota bacterium
TGACCACCGCCGGCGCGACCCGCTCCACCGCCTGCGTCAGCGCGGTGCGCCGGCTCGTGGTGATTGCCGCCGCCGCGGCAGCGGGCTGCGCCGTCGACGATTGCGCCGCGTACGCGATTGCGGCGCTGGTCGCGGGGGTCCCCGTGTCGCACGCACCGGCGACGAGCGCGAGCGCGACGGGCGCGATGCGCACGGCATTCCTCATTGGCGTGCCCGCGAGGTCTTGCTCACGTCGTTCAGAAAGCGATCCAGTCCGCGATCGGTGAGGGGATGCACCAACAGCGCGCGCAAGGCGTCAGGTGTGAGTGCGATGGCATCCACGCCGGCGAGCGCGCATCCGGCGAACTGGGCAGGCGTGCCTGACGAGACCGCCACGACGTCGCACTCCACGCCGCCCATCACGAACGACGCGCGGATCTGCCGGACGAGCTCCAGCGCGTCCTGTCCCTGCGACTCGAGGTCGTCGAGCGCGACCATCGTCGCGGTCGCGCCCGCCTTCGCGGCGAGCAACGCCTGAGCGGTTGTGTACACCAATGCTCCGGTCACCCGCACGCCGTCGGCGCGCAGCTGCCGCATGGCGCCGATGGCGTCCTCGACCAACGGCAGCTGGACGACGATGAGATCAGAGAGCTTCGTGAGCTCGCGCGCGGCACGATACAGATCGTCGCCGCTCACGGCCGGGACCGCCACCGTGACGGGAAGTCGGGCGCCCTCGCACAACGTGACCAGGAACTCGCGCCAGTCGCCGTCTGCCGCGTCGTCGAGCAGCCGCGGCGAGGTCACGACGCCATCGGCGAGGCCGACGCTGCTGGCCCACTGGATCTGCTCGAGATCGGCGGTGGCGAGGAGAATCTTCATGCGGTCACGAGATAGAGGGCGGCGGGATAATCCACGCGGTCGAGAAAGAGTCCGTGCGCTGGTGCCGGCGGCGAGACCTCGCTGTTGTCGTCCGCTCCCAGCAGTTGCTCGATAGTACCTTCGTCGCGCCGGCCGCTGGCGATGTCGAGCAGCGTGCCGACGAGAAAGCGGACCATGTGGTGAAGAAAGCGATTGGCTTCGATCTCGAACACAAGGCCCGCGACGCCGTCCCGATCGCGCCACGCGGCGTGGTGCACGCTGCAGCGGTGGTCGTCGTCCGCACCCGCGGTGCCGCGCGCGGCGAACGCGCGGAAGCAATGCGTGCCCACCAGGGTGCGGGACGCCGCCACCAGCAGCTCAGGACGCAGAGAACGCTGCACATGCCACTCCCAGCGCCGCCGGAACGGCGAGAGCGCTGTGTCATCGAGCCCGATGTAATAGCTGTAGCGCCGCGAGGTCGCACTGTAGCGCGCGTGAAAGTCGTCGTGCATGGCGTGCGCGCGGGCCACCCACACGTCCGCCGGGAGCAATGCGTTCAACGCGCGGCGCAATTCTGCCGGCGACCAACGCTCAGGCACGCGCACCCCAACTGCCTGTCCCCGCGCGTGCACTCCGGCATCCGTCCGGCCCGCGCCCAGTGCAGTCACCGGAGTGTCGCACAGTCGGGCCAGCGTATCTTCCACCACTCCCTGCACCGTTCGTTGGCGGGGCTGCCGCTGCCACCCGGCGAAATCGTCGCCATCGTAGTGCAGCACGAGCTGTATGGTGCGAGCCGCCATCGACTTGGAAGTTACCGCGCACTCGGACAGTGTCAAGGAATGTCTGCGCGCGTCCAACCGATTGACATTGCTCGACGTACGCGACATGATTTCGACCGCGGTGTCACGCCGCCGGACGCCGTCGCTCCCGCGCCGCGCACGCGCCCTCACAGCTGTCAATGCCTCCTCGCACGCTCGCGTCACTTGCGCACGCGCTCGGCGCCGCCTCCACCATGGATGCGGCGCTCGTCGCGCTGGGAGAGAGTCTGGCGGAGATCGATCGCACGGCGACGCTGGCGCTGCTGCGATACGACGGACGCAAGAAGATGCTGCGCGAGCGGCTCGTGCCGAACGGTGACCGCGTCGTGCATACCCCCGTCGAGACAACCTTCGACCATCTCCCGCATCCGGTGCGCGCGGGAATATCGGCGGGCGGGCAGTTCATCGATCTCGGCGAGCAGAGCCACGAGTTCGCGCGGCTGTTCGGCTTGACACCGCTCGCCGACGGCGGCCTGCTCTCGCTCCGCGGTCTGCGCATCGAGGGGTACCTCGCCGCGGTGCTGGTCCTGTACGAACCGAAGAAGATGTTCGGGTCGCGTGCGTCGGAACGCTTCGCGCCGATCGCGGCGCTGTTCGAGCTGGGCTTCGCACGATTCGCGGAGCGTGAGGCGCGCGAAGAAGCGGTGCGGCATCTCGAGGACGTGACGCAACGCGTGCACGGCGAATACCTGCGCAAGCTGGCCGCGCTCGAGACACAGCTCACCGTGGCTAAGGACGAGGCCAGTCGCACGGGCGTGGCCGATCCCGCGCGCATTGTCGCGCTGGAGCTCGAGGCGGCGCGCCAGGCCGAGGCCGCGGGGCGCTCGCAGCGCGCGTCGAAGTCGTTGGAGCACCAGGTCATGGCGGCCGTCGGACAACTGGAGCAGGCGCACATCGAGCTGCACCGGCGCAGCGAATCGCTGCGGCAGAAGACGCGATCGCTGTACCTGATCGATCGCGTGTTGTCGCTCGATACGGCGACGGACGATCCGCGTCAGCTGGTGGACGGCTTGCTCGCGCTCATCGGTGACGACATGCAGGCGCAGCGCTGCTCGCTCATGCTGCGGTCGCCGAGCGAGCCAAACACTCTGTACCTCGCCGCGGGACGCGGACTGCCGCCGCACGTGTCGGAAGGGATGCGCATTCGCATTGGCGACGGTGTCGCCGGCCGCGTCGCGGCCTCACGCGAGCCGCTGCTGGTGGAGGACGTGACCGAAGCGAAAGCACACCCGCTGCTCCGCGACCAGTACCTGACGACGGGGTCCTTTATCAGCTTTCCGCTCGTGTATCACCACGAGCTCGTCGGCGTCGTGAACCTCACCAACCGCGCGCAGCTCGGCATCTATCTCGACGAAGACGTGGAGCGCGTGCGCATCATCGCTCTCGTGATCTCATTGGTCGCGTGGAACGCGCGGCTGATGGAGCGGCTCATCGCGACGATCGGTGTCGGCTGACGCTCTGCAGTCGGCGATCCGCCGTCTTTCGGGACGCGGGTCGCTCGACGCCGACAGTGCCGCCGCAGCCTTCGACGTCATCATGCGCGGCGAGGCGAGCGCGACGCAGGTGGCTGCGCTCCTCATGGCCCTTCGCGTGAAAGGAGAGAGTCCCGACGAAGTCGCCGGTGTCGCGCGAGCGCTCCGCACCGCGATGATCGTGCTCCCCTCCGACGCGCCCGACCGGCTGGTCGACACCTGCGGCACGGGTGGGGGCGCGGTCACTACTTTCAACATCTCGACGGCCGCCGCGTTGCTCGCCGCTGGCGCGGGAGTGACGATCGCGAAGCACGGCAATCGCTCATTTACCTCGCGATCCGGCTCTGCCGATGTGCTCGAAGCGCTCGGTGTCTCGATCGATGCACCGCTCGAGAAGATGCAGCGCGCGCTGGCGGAGGCAGGGATCGTCTTCATGTTTGCACCGCTCATGCACCCCGCGATGCGTCACGTCGGCCCCGTGCGCCGCGAGCTCGCGATCCCCACGGTCATGAACATCGTGGGACCGCTGGCGAATCCCGCCCGGGCTGGACGGCAGGTCATCGGCGTTGCCGAACGGGAGCGCATGCCGCTCATCGCCGGCGCGCTGTGCGCGCTCGGGAGCGTCCGTGCGCTCGTCGTGCACGGAGAACCGGGCATGGATGAGGTCTCTCCCCTTGGAGAAACGCACGTCATGGAGATTCGTGCGGGCGCGATGTCCGAGTGGCGCGTGGATCCCGGGGACTACGGCTACGCCGGTATCACTGCCGCGGAGCTCGCCGGTGGTGATCCGGCGGACAACGCGCGCATCATCACGGAAGTGCTCGCCGGTCGCGGCTCGCGCGGTGCGGCCGCCGCTGTCGTCTTGAACGCAGCCGCCGCGATCTACGTGTCACAGGATCGTGCGGTGTTCGCGGACTGCGTTGCCACGGCCCGGCACGCGCTCGAGTCCGGCGCGGGGATGCAGGCCCTGGAGCGGTTGCGGGTAGCGTATCGCTGAGTGCGGGCGGTGGGAGGAGCGAGTTTTCAGTCGTCTGTTGTCAGTCGGTAGGTGTCAGTCGGCAGGTGTCATTCGGCGGCGACCGAAGCTGACAAGCGACAACTGATAACTGATGACCGATCACTGATTGCTGCTCTTCCTACGCCGACTCACTGCTCCCTACCCTAATACCGCCGCAGTACCCCCACCACGATCCCCTGGATCGTGATGTCGTTCTCGTGAACGTAAATCGGCTGCATCGTCTCGTTGGCGGGCTGCAGACGAATCCGGCCGTCGCGCTCCCGATAGTACTTTTTCACTGTGGCCGCGTTGCCGTCGAGCAGGGCGATGACCATCTCGCCATTGTCGGCGCGCTGGCGCTCGTTCACGACGACGAAGTCGCCGTCCACGATCTGCTCGTCGATCATGGAGTTGCCGCGCACCCGAAGCACGTAGTGGTTTCCGCTGCGCCGGAGAAAGGTGTCCGGCACCGCGAGGGTCTCATCCACCGTGATCGCCTCGATCGGCATGCCGGCAGCCACACTCCCCATGAGGGGCAGCTCGATCGCGCGGGGATACACCTCGGAGGGAAGAATCTCGATCGCGCGACTCTCGTTATACGACCGGCGGATGTAGCCTTTCCGCTCGAGATTGGTGAGATGCTCGTGAACGGTCGCCAGCGAGTTGTACTCGAACTGATCTGCGATTTCCTCGAAGCTGGGAGCGTAGCCGTTGATCTCGGAGTAGCTGCCGAGGTAGGTGAGGATCTCCTTCTGGCGCTTCGTGAGCGACATGGCCCGGCTCCATTGATTAGAATAGAACTCCGCCCAAAGCGGGTACCGAACAGCCTCCGAAAACAAACGCTAGCCGAAGAAGGGCCGAAGTGCAAGCATTTTCTCGGTGGAGCCCTCCGGGCGGTACGCTCGGGATGCTGGTGGGGGAGGCGTGGCAGGTCGTTGAGCCGCTGCGTTTGCGCGAGGCGGAGTTCCGGGACGCGATTCGTCGAACGCGTCCACCCGGGTCACTGGCCGCGGCGCTCCGGGGCCCGCACGTCGCCGTGATTGCGGAGCTCAAGCGCCGATCGCCGTCTGGCGGTGCTATCAACCCCGCGATGTCGGCGGGCCCACAGGCGCGAGCATACGACCGGGGCGGGGCTCGAGCCCTCTCCATTCTCACGGAGGTCGCGCACTTTGGCGGAAGTACCGATGATCTGCGCGAGGCCGGCGCCGCCGTATCACTCCCATTGCTGAAGAAGGACTTTCACGTCGCGCCCATCCAGGCGCTCGAGGCGCGGGCGCTGGGTGCCGCGGCGATGCTGCTCATCGCGCGAGCGCTGTCTCCGGAGGAATTGCTGACCATGGCGACGGCGGCGGAGGATGCCGGCGTCGAGTCGCTGGTGGAAGTACGGGACGAGCGGGAACTCGAGCGCGCATTGCGCATCGATGGGGCGATGATCGGTATCAACAACCGCAATCTGGAAACGCTGGCGATGGATATGGAAACCGCCCAGCGGCTGCTGCCGCTCGTGCCGAGGAACCGACTGGCCGTTTTCGAGAGCGGCGTGCGCAGCCGCGCTGACGTCACGCGCGCGGCAAGCGCTGGCGCGGACGCCGTGCTTGTCGGCTCCGCGGTCTCGGCCGCGGCGGATCCGGCGGCGGCGGTGCGAGCGCTGGTGGGAGTTCCGCGCGTGGACCGTCGTGACTGAGGTCAAATTCTGCGGTCTCACGCGCGCGGAGGACGCCGCCTTCGCGATGTCCCTCGCGGCACGCTACGTCGGCGTCATCCTGGCCGGTGGCCCTCGCCATCTCGAGGAGGACCGGGCGCGCGCTGTGCTGGACGGCGTCGAGGGGAGCGACGTCCGCACGGTCGGCGTCTTCGATGCGCAGTTGCCCGCCGAGATTGGACGCGTGGCGCACGAGCTCTCGCTGGATGTGGTGCAGCTGCATCGCTCCACCTCGCGCGAGTTCCTCGATGAGGTACGCCGGGTGTTCCCCGGTGAAGTGTGGGGAACGCTGCGCGTTTCGGCCGATCATCTGCCGGAGGGTGCGTCTGCCGTCTTCATGCACGCCGATCGCGTGGTGCTCGATGCGATGGTTCCAGGGAGCCTCGGCGGATCCGGGGTCTCGTTCGCATGGTCCGCGGTGGCCGCGGAAGTAGCGCGGATGCGCGGTCGCCGGCCTGTCGTCCTCGCCGGTGGCTTGCGTCCGGACAACGTCACGGAAGGGATCCGCATTCTGACTCCGGATATCGTCGACGTCTCGTCAGGCGTGGAGTCGTCGCCAGGGGTGAAAGACCATGCGCGCATGCGCGCGTTCATGCACGCCGCCACGGGGACCTCGTGATCGACGCGATCGAGCGGCAGCGGCGGTTCGGTGCGTTTGGCGGGCGCTACGTGCCCGAGACTCTCGTGCCCGCTCTGGATGAGCTGGAGCTCGGCTTCGCCGCCGCGATGGCTGACCCGGCATTCGTCGCCGAGCTTGATCGGCTGCTGCGCGAGTATGTCGGACGACCCTCTCCGCTCAGCGCCGCGCCGCGTTTCTCGGAGCGCGTGGGAGCCCCCGTGTATCTCAAGCGCGAGGACCTCAACCACACCGGCGCGCACAAGATCAACAACACCCTCGGCCAGCTGTTGCTGGCGATACGGATGGGAAAGCGCCGCATCATCGCGGAGACCGGCGCCGGCCAGCACGGCGTGGCGACCGCGACGGTGTGCGCGCGCTTCGGTCTCGAGTGCGTCGTCTTCATGGGGGAGGAGGACATGCGGCGACAGGAGCTCAACGTCGTCCGCATGCGACTGCTCGGTGCGCGTGTGGTGCCGGTGACAACCGGTTCGCGCACCCTCAAGGACGCCACCAGCGAAGCGATACGTGAATGGGTCACTCGCGTGACCGACAGCCATTACATCATTGGATCGGTTGTTGGGCCGGCACCGTATCCCCGGATGGTTCGCGATTTCCAGGCGATCATCGGCCGCGAAGCGCGCGAGCAGATGCTGACGAGCGCCGGCCGGCTACCGAAGAGCGTCGTCGCGTGCGTCGGTGGCGGATCCAACGCCATGGGAATCTTCCACGCGTTTGTTGGTGACCCGGACGTGGAGCTTGTCGGCGTGGAAGCGGCGGGGGAGGGCATGGACGGAGCGCGTCACTCGGCATCGCTCGCGCGAGGTCGGCCCGGAGTGCTGCATGGGTCGCTGAGCTACCTGTTGCAGGATGCGGCCGGCCAGGTGCAGCCGGCGCATTCGATCTCGGCCGGACTGGATTATCCGGGTGTCGGACCGGAGCACGCCTACCTGAAGGAAACGGGCCGTGCTCGTTATGTGGCCGTCACGGACGACGAGGCACTGCAGGGATTCGCGACTCTCAGCCGGCTGGAAGGGGTGATCCCGGCACTCGAGAGCGCGCACGCGGTCGCGTGGATCGACCGGGAGCGCGGGCGGTGGGCGGTGGACGAGCCGGTGCTGTTGTGCGTGAGCGGGCGCGGCGACAAGGACATGGCGCAAGTCAGCCAAATGGGTATTTTCCCAGTGTGACGACAACGGCTTCCGTACCCCCCGCGGAGAACGACGTCGAGACGACGTTTCCCAGCGTCGTCGTCGAGGACATGCTTCGGCTTCTCGACAAGGCCGTGCGCGCGCACCAGTTGTACCTCCCCAACAATCCGATGTACGTGCGCTCGATCGAGTTGCTCGCCACCTCGTTCGCAGCCATCTGGAAAGAGACCGAGGAAATCGCACTGAGTGTGACGGACACGGAGCTGCGCTGGGAAGGCGTCGCGGTGATGTCCGTGCCCGCAAAGGCGTCGGACAGTTTGCCGTGGCTCTTCTACAAGGACGGTATTCGCGAATTGCGCGTGCTTCGTGGCTTCGAGCAGGGCGAAATTGTCGGGCTGCTGGATATTCTGCAGCGCGTTCGACACGCATCGCCTGACGAGGACGATCTGCTGACGATGCTGTGGGAGAAGGACTTCGTGCACCTGCGCTATCGCTACGTCGACCTCACGTCGGATCAGGTAGCGTCCGTGGATACCGTGGCGTCTCCCCATCGCGTGGATCACGTTCCGCCGCCCGCCGACATGGAGACCATGGACTCGCCGCGGGCGGGTGTCGTCAATCTCGACGATTTCGACGCCACGCTGTACTTCCTGGACGAGCGCGAAATCGAGTATCTCCGGAGTGAAGTGCGGAAGGAGTACGATCGCGATCTGCGCAGTGACGTTCTCGCGATGTTGCTCGACATCTGCGAACTGCAGACGGACGAGAAGGTGCGAGGCGAGATCTGTGCGGTCCTCGATAGTCTGATTCTGCACCTGCTGTCCGCGCAGCAGTTCCGCTCCGTCGCGTTCCTCCTCCGGGAGGTCGCGACGACGACGCAGCGGGCGCCCGCGCTGCTGCCCGCCCACCGCGCGGCGCTCTCCCAGCTGCCGGAGCGACTGAGTGCGCAGAGTGCGCTCGGCCAGTTGCTGCAGGCCCTCGACCTCGCGGAAGAGTTACCGCCGCAGGAGGATCTCAACGAACTGTTCGAACAGTTGCGGCCGGCGGCACTGGAGACGGTCTTTCTGTGGCTCGGGCGGTTTCAGAATCCGCGCCTGCGGTTGCTGCTGGAAAATGCGGCGTCGCGACTGGCGGCCTCCAACACCAGCGAGCTGGTGCGCCTCATCGCCGCCACCGACAAGTCAGTCGCGATCGAAGCGATCCGGCGCGCTGGGGCACTGAAGACGGCCGCGGCCGTGGCGCCGCTCGCGAAGGTGCTGAGCGAGCCGGACGCCGCGTTGCGACTCGCCGCCGTGCTGGCGCTCGCGGAAATCGGATCCGCGGGCGCGATGCAGTTGCTGGAACGGGCTGTGGACGACGTGGACCGCGACGTGCGCGTCGCGACGGCGCGCGCGTTGACCGCGCGGTCGCACCGGCCCAGCCTGCCGCGGATTGAAGCCGCGATCAGGGGGAAGGCACTGCGCGACGCGGATCTCACCGAGAAGATCGCGTTCTTCGAAGCGTTCGGCACGCTGTGCGGCGACGCAGGCGTGGGACTGCTGGATTCCATCCTCAACGCCAAGTCCTTCCTGGGCCGGCGCGACGATACCGAGCTGCGCGCCTGCGCGGCGACGGCCCTGGGGCGCATCGGCACTGCGATGGCGACGGACAGTCTCCGTCGCGGATCCGTCGAAAAGGACATTGTCGTGCGCAACGCGGTCAGCAAAGCGCTCCGCGGTGGAGCGTTGTGATCGAAGGCCCGAGCGGTCCGCAGGGCCTGTCGCGCACGCAGTCCCCGTCGCCGTTCGGCGAGATGGGGGGCGACTCATTCATCCGCAGGACGGGCCGCTCCCTCATCATCCACCTGTACGGTGCATTGCGCGCGATCAAGCTGTACCCGCTGGAGAACACTGCCGTTGGCAAGGCGCTCGATGAGCTCACGTTGGTGACCAACGAGATCATTGGGCGGGAGAACGAGCTCGAGATCCGCGTCTCCGGAGAATTCATCTTCATCAACTCGACGCGGCTGCGGCTGGATCTCGACAACTACGCGAGCTTCAGCCACCTCATGACGCTGTACCGCGCGTCCAATATCGGCGTGCTCCGTGCCGTAACCGGCGTGACCGCTCGCGATTGGATGGTACTCCTCTCGCTCCTGCAACTGCCGGGGAAGGAACCTCCGGAGGACCGCTTTGCGCAGCTCACCGGCAAGCTCGAAGCGGCGGGGGTAAAAACGTTCGAATTCGGCGCGCCCCACGAGAGCGACGACGACAAGGAGTTTCGGGAGAAGTCGAAGGAAGCGGCCAAGCGCACGTATTCCCAGTCCGTTGCCGTCACGAAGGACGTCATCAACTCGGTACGGCTTGGTCGCAGTCCCAACATCAAGAAGGTCAAGCGGGTCGTGCAGAGCATCGTCGATCAGATCCTCAACGAGGAAACGTCTCTCGTGGGGCTCACCACGATCCGCGACTACGACGAGTACACGTTCACGCACAGCGTCAACGTGTGCATCTTCTCGGTCTCCCTCGGTCGCCGCCTCGGGCTGTCGAAGTTGCAGTTGTACGACCTCGGCCTGGCGGCGCTCTTTCACGACATCGGCAAGTCGCGTGTGGCGCTGGAGGTGCTCAACAAGGCGGAACAGCTCTCGGACGACGAGTGGAAGCAGATCGCGGCGCATCCGTGGATGGGCGTCCTGGCGCTCTTTCAGATGCGCGGGCAACAGGAGCTCCCGTATCGCTCGATGTGCGTAGCGTACGAGCATCACATGAAGACCGACATCACCGGCTACCCGAAAAACGTCCGACCGCGAGTGATGAGCATCTTCAGCAAGATCGTGGCGGTAGCGGACGGCTTCGACGCCGCGACGTCGAGGCGTGTGTACCAGACGGAACCGCTGTCGCCCGCGGCGGTGCTCCAGGAAATGCGTGACAATCCACGCCGAGGACTGGATCAGGTCATCGTCAAGGCATTCATCAATCTCACCGGCATCTATCCCGTGGGGACGCTCGTCGTTCTCGACACCTTCGAACTCGGCATCGTGCATGCGCCGAACTCGAATCCGGAAGCGATCTCGCGTC